>JBGTNZ010000092.1:0-7758 GCA_041742805.1 Aestuariivirga sp. | reverse complement strand
GATCATAGGACGATGCCGCCGCCCGGCGCAAGGCCCGCTGCCCATACGCCGCCGCCTGCTCAGTGAAATATTTTGTCCTCGCCCCCGCGAAGCGGGGAGAGGACGAAGAAGCTAATGCCGGATGCCGAGGAGGTTGTCGGTGGCGAAGGCTTCGGCGAGCTGGGCTTCGGTCATCAGGCCTTCCGCCAGCACGACTTCGCGGATGCTGCGGCGCGTCTTGAGCGCGATCTTGGCGATGCGGCTGGCTTCGGTGTAGCCGAGGTAGGGGTTGAGCGCGGTGACGGTGATGAGCGAGCCTTCGAGCAATTCCCGGCAGCGTTCGCGATCGGCCTCGATGCCGATCACGCATTTCTCGCGCAGCACCTGCATGCCGCGCATCAGCATGCGCATGGACTGGAGGATGTTGAGGACGATGACGGGCTCCATGGCGTTGAGTTGCAACTGCCCCGCTTCCGCGGCCATGGTCACGGTCAAATCATTGCCGATGACCTGATAGGCGATCTGGTTGACGACCTCGGGGATTACCGGATTGACTTTGCCCGGCATGATGGAAGAGCCCGCCTGCACGGCGGGCAATCTTATTTCGCCGAAACCGCCGCGGGGACCTGAGTTGAGAAGCCGAAGGTCGTTGCACATTTTTGAAAGCTTGACGGCGATACGCTTGAGGACGCCCGAGAAGGTGATGAAGGCGCCCATGTCTGAGGTGGCCTCGATCAGATCTCCGGCGGGGACCAGCGCCACGCCGGAAATATTTGAAAGGTGCTGGATCACTTTTTTCGAATAACCCTCGGGCGTGTTGATGCCGGTGCCGATTGCCGTGCCGCCGAGATTGACCTCACGCAGCAGATTGGAAAATTCGCCAAGCCGGTCGATATCCTCGCCGATGGTGACGGCAAAGGCGCGGAACTCGGAGCCCAGGCGCATGGGCACGGCATCCATCAACTGCGTGCGGCCGACCTTGATCACATCGTCGAACTCGACCGCTTTCACCATGAGCGCGTCCTTGAGGGTACGCTGGCTTTCGATCAGTTCCGGGCAGTTGCGCAAGATGGTGAGGCGGACCGCGGTCGGATAGACATCGTTGGTCGATTGCGAGAGGTTCACGTGATCGTTGGGGCTGACTTTGGCGTAATCGCCGCGCGGGCGGCCCAGACTCTTCAGGGCGAGGTTGGCGATGACCTCGTTGGCGTTCATGTTGCTGGAGGTGCCGGCGCCGCCCTGCAGCATGTCGACGACGAATTGATCGAAACTGCCGCCTCCGATGATGAGATCGCAGGCCTGGACAATTGCCGCCGCGATCTCCGGCTTCAATGT
This sequence comes from Aestuariivirga sp., assembly GCA_041742805.1. GTDB lineage: Bacteria > Pseudomonadota > Alphaproteobacteria > Rhizobiales > Aestuariivirgaceae > Aestuariivirga. Next base: position 6,444 of record JBGTNZ010000092.1, on the reverse strand, counting down.
GCCGAGATCGCGGTTGGCCATGGCGGCGGCCTTCTTGGTCATGGCCAGCGACTGGATCAGTTCGGGATAATGGTTGAGCAGGATGCCGGTGATGGGGAAATTGGCGACGGCGCGGGCGGTATGAATGCCGTAATCGGCGTTCGCGGGGATATCCAGATCGCCGATCGAGTCGCGTTCGGTTCGCATGGCGCCCATTGTATCCCCTCTTTGCTGGATACTCATCCTATCGTAGTGTCGCCGCGGACGAAACAGGAGACGAGGCATGGATCGCCGCAAGTTCATAAAGTCCGCCGGCGTTGCAACCGCCGCCACCGCAACCCTTGCGGCGCCCGCCATCGCCCAATCCATGCCCGAACTCAAATGGCGCATGACATCGAGCTTTCCAAAAGCGCTCGATACGATCTTCGGGGCGGCCGAGACATTCTCGAAATATGTGGCGGAGGCCACGGATAACAAATTCCAGGTGCAGGTGTTCGCGGCGGGGGAAATCGTTCCGGGCCTTGAAGCCGCCAATGCCGTAGCGGCCGGGACAGTGGAGATGTGCCACACGGCGAGCTATTATTACTGGGGCAAGGACCCGACGTTCGCGTTTGGCACCGCCATACCCTTCGGCCTCAATTCGCGCCAGCAGAACGCCTGGATGTATTATGGTGGCGGGGTCGAGCTGATGAACGAGTTCTACGCCACCAATAATATAATCGGCTTTCCCTGCGGCAACACCGGCGCGCAAATGGGCGGCTGGTTCCGCAAGGAAATCAAATCCACGGCCGACATGCAGGGCTTGAAGATGCGGATCGGCGGTTTTGGCGGCAAGATCATTTCCAAAATCGGCGTGGTGCCGCAGCAGATCGCGGGCGGGGAAATCTATCAGGCGCTGGAAAAGGGCACGATCGACGCGGCTGAGTGGGTTGGCCCCTATGACGATGAGAAGCTCGGTTTCTACAAGGTCGCTCCCTATTATTATTATCCCGGCTGGTGGGAAGGCGGGGCCATGCTGCACGCGATGATCAACACCGCCAAATGGGCGGAGCTGCCGCCCACCTATCAATCGATCCTGAAGATCGCCTGCCAGGCGACCAATTCGGACATGCAGGCGAAATACGATGCCCGGAACCCGGGGGGGTTGAAAAAACTGGCGGCGGCGGGCGCTAAATTCGCACCCTATCCACAGGACGTGCTGCAGGCGTGTTTCGATGCCGCCAACGAAACCTATGCCGAGATCAACGCAACCAATGCGCCATTCAAGAAGATCTACGATGCGATGACGGCGTTTCGCGCCGATGCCTATCTGTGGGCGCAGTTTTCGGAATATACGTTCGATACATTCATGATGGGTCAACAGCGCAAGAGGGCGCTGTGATGACGAAGGGCTACTGGATCGCCCGCGTCGATGTCAGCGATGAGGCCGGCTACAAAAGCTACATCGCGGCCAATGCGAAGGCTTTCGCGAAATTCGAGGGGCGGTTTATCGTGCGGGGCGGCCCATTCGAAAACCCGGAAGGACAGGCCAGGAAGCGCAACGTGGTGATCGAGTTTCCCAGCTACGACGCGGCACTCGCCTGTTATCGCTCGGCGGAATACGCGGAAGCCAGTTCGTTCCGCACCGGCGCTGCTCAATCGGACTTGATCATCATCGCCGGTTACGATGGGCCCCAGCCGGGAGCCTAACTGCGTATCTAATCGCCGATCGGGGGTGGCTGGTTCAGGTCGATTACGGGCGGCGAGCTCAAATCGTTTCCATCGCTGCCGGGAACGGTAAGTTCGAAATTAGGATCAACCGTGATCTCGCCTTCGAGGAAGGCCGTCACCAGTTGCGGGAAGGCGATCAGGATCGCCACCAGCATGACTTGCAGGACGACCCAGGGAATTGCGCCCCAATAGATATCGCTGCTGCGCACACTGGGTGGTGCGATGCCGCGCAGATAGAACAGCGCGAAACCGAAGGGCGGGTGCATGAAGCTGGTCTGCATGTTGGCGCCAAGCAGCACGCCGAACCATATGAGATTGATGCCAAGCGCTTCGGCCACGGGGGCGAGCAGCGGCACGATGATGAAGGCGATCTCGAAGAAATCCAGGAAGAAGGCGATGATGAAGACGAAAATATTGACGAAGACGAGGAAACCCACCACGCCGCCGGGGAGCCCCGTCAACAACGCCTCGATCCATTCCTTGCCGCCCACGCCCTGAAACACCAGGCTGAACACGCGGGCGCCGATCAGGATGAAAACCACCATGGCGGTGATGCGCATGGTGGTTTGCATGCCTTGCCAGACGAGCGGCCAGGTGAGACGGCCATTGAGCCAGGCCAGGACAAAGGCGCCGATGACGCCCATGGCGCCAGCTTCCGTGGCGGTGGCTAGCCCCATGAAGATCGTGCCGAGGACGATGAAGATGAGGGCGAGCGACGGCACCATGCCGCGGATGCAGCGCTTGGCAAGTTCCCAACCGCGGAGCGTGCGCGCTTCCGGCGGCAGGGCTGGGATAAAATTTGGGCGGATGATGCTGAGGAGCAGCACGAAGGCCATGAAGAGGAGAACCTGGACGGCGCTGGCGCCCATGGCGCCGCGGTACATGTCACCCACGGATTTGCCGAGCTGATCGGCGAGGATGACCAGCACCAGGGACGGCGGAATGAGCTGGGTGATGGTGCCGGAGGCGGCGATGACGCCGGTGGCGTGGCGGATGTTGTAACCGTATTTCATCATGATGGGGAGGGCGATGAGGCCCATGGCGATGACCGAGGCGGCGACGGTTCCGGTGATGGCGCCCAATACCGCGCCCACGAGGATCACCGCGTAGGAAAGACCGCCGCGGACGCCGCCGAACAATTGGCCGAAGCCTTCAAGCAAGTCTTCGGCAAGGCCGCTGCGCTCGAGGATGGCGCCCATCAGCGTGAAGAAGGGAATGGCGAGCAGCAGATCGTTGCCGAGGACGGATTCGAGCTGGAAGATAATGTTGCCGAGAAAATCCGGTTGGATGAGGCCAAGCTCAACACCCAGGAAACCGAAGAGCAGGCCGACGGCGGCGAGCGAAAATGCGGCGGGATAGCCATAAAGCATGAACAGGATGAGCCCCGCGAACATGAGCGGCGCCATGTTGTGGGAGACGAAGGCGATCATTGCGCCGGTTTCTCATAGGTGAATTCGCGCCGGTATTCGGTGGCGAGTTCGGCCACGCATTTGATGATTTCGGACAAGCCCTGAAGCAGCAGCAGGGCAAAGCCCAAAGGCAGGAATATCTTGAACAGCCAGCGCGGCATGCCGCCGGCGTTGGAGGACATTTCATGGCTGGTCCAGGATTCCAAAAACCAGGGCCAGCTGAAATAGATGAGCACGAGGCACATGGGCACCAGGAAAAATATGGCACCCGTGAGATCGATCCAGCAGCGCCTGCGGCGGCTGGCCGAACCGTAGACGATGTCAACCCGCACGTGCTCGTTTACGCGGAGCGTCCAGGATGCGCCCAGCATCACCAGCCCAGCGAACATGATGAGCTGGATATCGCGCAAGGAGTTGGAATTGTCGCGGTAGAGATTGAAAAGAAAACCCAGCCCGCCGCCGAAGACCCTGAGTTTCGCATCGAGATAAAGGATTGAACCGATGCTGTAGCGGAACAGCGCATTGAAAGCGCTAACAAGGGCGGCGAATAGAACCAGCCAGGTGGCAATGATGCCGGTTCTTCGGCCGACCTCGTCGATGACGCGGCTCAACGCGAGCAGAGCGGCCATGCTTCCCTCCCTTGCGTGCATCCGTTGACCGGGGCATCCTTGGCCCGCATTGAGTCTTATGGGGAAACCCGCCAAGAGGAAAGCGTGATGCTCGCACTGAAACCGGACGGGCGGCAATCGGAGACCGCGTCGATGGTGCAGCGGGGCGTGTGCCGGCTACTGCGCGCTTCGGGTTTTGCCACGCTGGCGGAATTTACGCTGGCGACGGGACGGCGCGCCGATGTGATCGCCGTGAACGAAGCGGGAGCGATCTGGATCGTGGAGATCAAATCCTGCTTCGAGGATTTTCGCTGCGACAGGAAGTGGCCTGAATATCAGGATTTTTGCGACCGGCTGTTTTTCGCCATCCCCACCAGCATGGATGATGCGATCTTGCCGGCGGAAGCAGGGCTCATCGTTGCGGACAATTGGGGTGCTGAAATCCTGCGGCACGCAGGCGAGACGCCGTTGCATCCCTCGCGCCGCAAGGCCTTGACACTGGCTTTCGCGCGCGCGGCCGCTCTTAGGCTGCACGGTCTTTACGATCCGTTGTCGGATTGTTGAAATTCTGGGCAGTGTCTCAGTTTTGAACTTGAATGCCTTGATCGAGTTTGGGACTTGTTTGATGTTGCCGGCCTGATCGAAGCGAAAGGGTAAAAAGCTCGGCGGGTCCGGCGAGGAACAGGCATGAGAGTGACAAGGCGCGCGGAGCCGGACGATCTTGCTCCCCTTATGGAACTTTATCTACACCTGAACCCCGAGACGCCGAGGTTAGATCACGCACGCGCCCAAGAAATTTGGACGGATATGCTGTCGCGCAAAGGCGTCGCCGTCTTCGTAAGCACGCTTGAGGCACAGATCGTTTCAACATGCATACTTGCGACGGTGCCCAATCTGATGCGCGGCGGCCGCCCTCACGCCCTGATTGAAAACGTGGTGACCCACCCGGGCTATCGGCGGCAAGGTCATGGTCGCGCAACCATAATTGCTGCGCTTCAGGCAGCGTGGGATGAGAGTTGTCATCACGTTATGCTTCTCACAGGGCGTGTCCACCGCCACCTTTCGGTCTCCAGCTTCTATGAAAGCTGCGGCTTTGAGCGGGACATCAAGATCGGCTTCATTGCCCGTCGACCAAGAGGCGATACTTAACTGAGACTACCAAATTCACGCGCGGCGCAGGCGCACGATCACATCGACGCGGTCGATTTCGGTGCCTTCCGGAAGTGTGGGGAGGCCCGTCACTTCTACATGTTCGCTGCCGATATCGACGAGCTGGCCCTTGTCCTCGAGGAAATAGTGGAAGTGGTTCGAGGTATTGGTATCGAAATAGCTGCGGTTGCCCTGGACCGCCACTTCGCGGAGCAATCCCGCTTCGGTGAACTGGTTGAGCGTATTGTACACCGTGGCCAGCGATACGGGGACGCGGGAGGCCTGCGCTTCCGCGTGGAGGGCCTCGGCGCTTACATGGCGGTCGCCGCTATTGAAAAGCATGTACGCCAAGGCCAGGCGCTGGCGCGTGGGACGCAATCCCGCGCCTTTGAGCTTCTGTGATATTTCCTGATTGTCAGGCGGCATGGTGAACGGCCTTATAATCCAGAATAGGGCGAAAATGCAACGCGGGCAGACGTGGGGCTTTGAAGCCGGAAATCCATTGTGTTAGGAACGGGAAACAGCGGACGATACGGGACAGCATGACAGAGCGCCAAACGCGGTTTAACTATGAGGAGCTGCTGGCTTGCGGCCGCGGCGAATTGTTCGGTCCCGGCAATGCGCAACTGCCGCTGCCGCCCATGCTGATGTTCGACCGCATCACCCATGTCTCGGATCAAGGCGGGGAAAACGGCAAGGGCCAGATTGCCGCTGAATTCGATATTCGCCCCGATCTCTGGTTTTTCCCCTGCCACTTCCAGGGCGATCCGGTGATGCCGGGCTGCCTTGGCCTCGACGCCCTGTGGCAGCTTCTGGGATTCTTCCTTGGCTGGATGGGAGCGCCGGGGCGCGGGCGGGCGCTTGGCGTGGGCGAGGTCAAGTTTACCGGGATGATAACGCCAGCCGTCAAGAAAGTGGAATACGTGGTCAATCTCAAGCGCGTCATTCTGCGCAAGCTGAACCTTGGGATCGCTGACGGGTTGTTGCGAGCGGATGGCGAGACCATCTATACGGCGGCCGATCTCAGGGTCGGCCTGTTCCAGTCGAATCCCGCCTGAGGAGGCCCTAACCATGCGGCGAGTCGTCGTCACCGGACTCGGCATCGTGTCGAGCATTGGCAACAATGTGCAGGAAGTGCTGGCCTCCTTGCGCGAGGCGAAATCCGGAATCATCAAGGCGCTGGATTATGAGAAGCTGGGCTTCCGCTGCCAGGTGCATGGCGCCCCCCATTATGACCTTGAAACCATCGACCGGCGCGTACGCCGTTTCATGGGCGATGGCGCGGCTTGGAATTACGTGGCCATGCAACAGGCCATCGTCGATTCCGGCCTTGAGGAGAAGGATATCAAGAACGAGCGTACCGGCATCATCATGGGGTCGGGCGGGCCTTCGACCAAGACGGTGGTGGCCGCCGCCGACACGGCGCGCGAGAAGGGCCCCAAGCGGGTCGGCCCTTTCGCCGTGCCCGCCGCCATGTCGAGCACCAATTCGGCCACCCTCGCCGTGCCGTTCGGTATCCGCGGCGTCAACTATTCCATCTCCTCGGCCTGCGCCACCTCGACCCACTGCATCGGCAATGCCGCCGAGAT
>JBGTNZ010000091.1:0-4472 GCA_041742805.1 Aestuariivirga sp. | reverse complement strand
AAGACAAACCGGAACGTCGCGGTGACGGTGGCGCCACTGCCCGCCGGAGATAATTTCCTCGTCAGTTTCGAGCCGAAGGAGGCCGCTTCCGCCGCCCTCCCCGAGGCGTTGGCGGAAGAACCCGCCCTGCAGGAAGAGCTGAACGCCGCCCGCCGGGAATTGCAGGGCACCACGGAACTGATGGAGTCCGCCAACGAGGAGCTGAAGGCCTCCAACGAAGAAATCACCTCGATGAACGAGGAGCTGCAATCAACGAACGAGGAACTGGAGACCTCGAAGGAAGAACTGCAATCGTTCAACGAGGAACTGCACACCGTCAACAACCAGCTTCAGCACAAGGTGCGCGAGCTGGAAGACCTCGGCAACGACCAGAACAATCTGCTGGCCGGCACCGAGACGGCGACGCTGTTCCTCGACACCAATTTGTGCGTCAAATGGTTCTCGCCCGCCACCAGCGTGCTGTTCAGCTTTGTGCCGACTGACATCGGGCGCCCCATCGGCCATTTCGCCCGCAAGTTCGCCGATGAGAACCTGCTGCCCGATGCCGAGTCGGTGCTGCGCAAGCTGGTTACCGTCGAGGCCGAGGTGCCGAGTGAAAACGGCCGCTGGTATCTCAGGCGCATGCTGCCCTACCGCACCCAGGACAACCGCATTGCCGGGGTCGTCATCGCCTTCTTCGATGTGACCGAGACCAAGCTTGCGAGCGATGCCGTCGACGAGTCCCGCGTCTATGCCGAAGCCATTGTCGAGACGATCCGCCAGCCCTTGCTGGTGCTCGACGGCGCGCTCCGCGTGGTTTCGGCCAACACCGCCTTTCAGGTCCTGTTCCAGATTTCTCCGAAAGACGTTCAGGGCCAGCCGTTTGTCGAGTTAAGAGACGGCGAGTGGGATATTCCCCGGCTGCGGACGCTGCTCGCTGAGCTTCTGTCGACGCGCCGCCACTTCAACGATATCGAAGTCATGCATGAATTCCGGGGCATGGGCGAACGCTGCATGCTGATCAACGGGCGCATGCTGGCGCGGGGCGGCGGCCGCGACGCGCTGATCCTTCTCGCCATCGAGGACATCACCGAGCGCCGAAGGGCCGAAAAGGCATCGCGGCGACTTGCCGCCATCGTCGAGTTCTCCCAGGACGCGATCACCAGCATCGATCTCGATGGCACGATTACAAGCTGGAATAGCGGCGCGGAGCGGCTTTACGGCTATAGCGCCGAAGAGATGATCGGCGAGACGCTGGAGCGGCTGGCTCCAGCCGACCGGCCGGGCGACATCGCGCCAATTCTTGAACGGCTGCACCGGGGCGAGAGCACCGATAATTATGAAACGGCCCGGCGACGCGCCGATGGCAATCTGGTTTGGATTTCGCTGACGGTGTTTCCAATCAAGAATGCCGAAGGCAAAATTGTCGGCGCATCGGGCATCGCCCGCGACATGACCGAGCGCAAGCGGAGCGAAGAGGCGCTGCGTGTCAACGAGGAGCGCCTGCGGCTCGTCCTGGAGGCAAGCGAACTCGGCAGTTGGGAACTGGACCTGACCAACGACACCGCCATACGATCGCTCCGCCATGACCAGATCTTCGGTTATGAGAGGCTGTTGCCCGAGTGGGGTTACAAGATCTTCCTGCGGCACGTCGTGCCGGAGGACCGCGAGGCGGTGGACCGCCTCTATCGCGCGGCGGTCGAAACGCAAGGCGAATGGAACTTCGAGTGCCGCATCCACTGGGCCAACGACGAAACGCGGTGGATCGAGGGGCGCAGCGGTTCCGTGCATGCCATGGATGGGAAGCCCGCCCATCTGCTTGGCATAGTGGCCGACATCACCGCCCGCAAGCAGGCCGGCGCGCTGGCGCAGCGCCTCGCCGCCATCGTCGAATCCTCCCAGGATGCGATCATCGGCCAGAGCCTCGAAGGCATGATCACCAGCTGGAATAAAGGCGCGGAACGGCTGTTCGGCTATGGCGCCAAGGAGGCCATCGGCAAGCCCATTACCATGCTCTTCCCCCCGCAGCAGCAAGGCGAGGAACGGGGAATTATGGAACGCATCAGGCGTGGCGATCGCATGGACACCTACGAAACCACCCGGTTGCGCAAGGACGGCACCCCGGTGTGGGTATCCTTGAGCGTTTCGCCGCTCAAGGACGGCGGCGGCCATGTCATCGGCGCCTCCATGATCGCCCGCGACATGACCGAGCGCCGCCGCGCCGATGAACATCGCGAAATCCTCGTCCAGGAGCTGAACCACCGCGCCAAAAATTCCCTGGCGATGATTCAGGCAATCGCCGCCCAGACGTTCGGCGGAACAGCATCGCTCAAGGAGGCCAAAGACGCTTTCGATTCGCGCTTGATGGCGCTGGCGCGGGGGCATGATCTGCTGACCCACGGCAATTGGGCGGGGACCGATCTCGAAAGCGTGGCCAAGGCCGCGGTCGAGCCGCACGGGAGCGGCGGGAACCGTTTTCGCATCGAAGGGCCGTTTGTGCCGCTCACCCCCGCCATGGCGCTGACCTTCACCATGGCGCTGCACGAGCTGTGCACCAATGCCGCGAAATATGGCGCGCTTTCCACGAGAAATGGCCATGTCGATATCGGCTGGCAGGTGACGGGCAACGGCGGCAGCCAGCGCCTGGAGTTGCACTGGACCGAGAGCGGCGGCCCCACCGTGAAGCCGCCAACGCGCAAGGGTTTCGGCTCGCGCCTGGTCGAAAAAGCCTTGGCGATGGAACTCGGCGGCGAGGTGCGCATTGGCTATGAGCCCTCCGGCATCGTGTGCACCATCGACGCGCCCATGCCGTCCGGCCAGGCGGTGGAACCATTCGATGCCCGATGGGACGGTTAATGGCAGCAGGCGCGTTCTCATCGTGGAGGATGAAATTCTGCTCGCCATGATCTTGGCGGACATTCTGGTTGGGTTAGGCCATCGCGTTGCCGGCACCGCCACCAAGGTTGAACAAGCCCTGCGGCAGGCTCGCGAGGGCGATATCGACTTCGCCATTCTCGACATCAATCTGGCGGGCGCCATGTCTTTTCCGGTGGCCGATATCCTGCGGCAGCGCGCCATCCCCTTCGTCTTCGCCAGCGGCTATGGAGTCGATGGCCTGATCGACGGCTACCGCGGCGAGCCCGTGCTGACCAAGCCGTTCCGGCTCCGGGATCTTGAGCGCGCGATGGTGGAAGCCCTGGCGGCAAAGCCGCATTAGAGACCTTTTGACTGCGGGCGCCAGGCACATGACAGTAAACCTTCCGTTCCCGATCTCTCGATCTGAAACCCCGCATCACCGTTTTCGGGGTGGGGGCCACCCTCCTTGTGCGGTTGTGAAATGTCGGGCATGCACGCTGACGCATGTCGATCACCGGCCGCACCTTCGTTCAATCCACAATTGCCTTGCTCGCCGTCGGATTTCTGGCGCTGCTCAGCATCGTAGGCATGACGATTTGGCTCGGCGAGCGGGCCCAGGTCTACTTCAACGAAGTCATCGAGGCTCGCGATACGCGGGGTTCGGCGGTTGAACTGCGCAATGCGGTGCAAACCGCAGAGTCGAGCCAGCGCGGCTTCCTTGTCACAGGAAACGAGATCTATCTTTCTCCCTACGGCACCGCAAAGACAATGGCGCAGAGACAACTGGATTCATTGAATCTGCTCCTGGCGCCCTACAAGGAAACCGAAATTTATCTTCAGCGGTTGACGGCTATCCTGACCGAAAAATTCGGCGAAATGGATCAGTCCATACTCTTGAAGCGCGAACGGCGGGACGAGGAGGCTCTCGCCCTGATCCGGACCAATCGCGGCAAGGCGCTGATGGATGAAGCCAATGTCTTTCTCTCCGGCGTCATCCGAGCCGCCGACGACCGGCTTACGGCCGGCGTCAGCGAGCAGAATGCCAATGCCAGCCGGCTCCGGCTGGTCTCGACCATCGGCGGCATCGTCATCCTTGTCGTGGTGGGCGTCGTCACCATCACCGTTCGCCGGTATACAAGCGAACTTGCCAAAGCGCGCGATGAGGTCGGCAACCTCAACACCAGCCTCGAAAGGCGGGTCAAGGAACGCACCGCCGATCTCGAACGGGTGAACGATGAGATCCAGCGTTTCGCCTATATTGTAACCCATGATCTTCGGGCGCCGCTTGTCAACATCATGGGATTCACCAGCGAGCTTGAAGGCAGCGTGAACAGCCTGCAGGCGCTGATCGACAAATCGACCGGCCCCTCCGACCCCGCCGATCCCGTAGCGAAAGCGGCGCGCATGGCGACCGTGGACTTGCCGGAAGCGATCGGCTTCATCAGGTCTTCCACCAAAAAGATGGACAACCTCATCAACGCCATCCTGAAGCTGTCGCGGGAGGGGCGGCGGAAATTGCGGCCCGAGCACATCGAACTCGGCGATATGATCAAGGCCAGCGTCGCTGCGATCCAACACCAGCTTTCCGAAGCAAGCGGAGAGATCAACCTCGAACTCGATGTTCGGGCTATTAACAC
>JBGTNZ010000090.1:0-8431 GCA_041742805.1 Aestuariivirga sp. | reverse complement strand
TCGGCGTGCAGGCAATGCACCGGCTCATCGCACCTGGCCGTACTGCAAGGAGGATGGGATGAAGAGCATCGCGATCGGGCGAGGCGGCGTGGAAGCGGCTGCCATCAAACTCCTCACGTTCATTCTTCTTCTGATGCTGCTGTCGCCAATCGTCATGGTCGTCACCATGTCTTTCACGGCGGGCGAGACACTGCAATTCCCGCCACCGGGGCTAAGTATGCGCTGGTACGCTCAGATCTGGTCCATGCTTGCGGGGCAAGAGGCCGGCAGTTCGCGGCTCGGTGAATCGCTCATCATGAGCCTGGCGATCGCCGCCGCCGCCGCGCTTACCTGCCTCGCAGTCGGTCTGCCGGCATCCTATGCTCTCGTGCGTTTCCGCTTTCGCGGCCGCGGACTCATCGATGAGCTCCTCGGTTTACCGGTCATCTTTCCAACGGTGGTGCTGGGAATTGCCCTTCTGGTTCTGGTCAGCCTAAGCGGCCTGGATCTAGGTGCGGCACCCATCGTGGTTGCACACGCCATCATCGGCCTGCCGTTTATGATGCGAAATGTCATCGTGGCCTTGCAGGGCACCGATCCGAAATTGGAAGAAGCCGCGCGAACCCTCGGCGCTTCCGCCGTGCGCGCCTTCTTCGAGGTCATCCTGCCGCTGATACGGGGCGGCATCGCATCGGGCATGCTCCTGGTCTTCATCCTGTCGTTCAACGAGTTCACGCTCAGCTATTTCCTCTATACGATCGACGTATTTCCGCTGCCGATCTGGCTTTTTCAGCTCGGCAATACCTCCTTCAGCCCGGCGATCTTCGCCGCTTCGGCGCTTATCGTGTTCCTGAATATCGGCGTTATTCTGCTCGTCGATACGCTTGTCGGCAATCGCGGCGCGGCGGTCTGATCGATGACGGACCATGCTATTTCCCTGGCCGAAGATTACAAGCTCCACGGCGGCAAGTTTGAGCCCGCCTTTGCGACAATCGAATCCCTCGCCGGCGCAATGGAGAAACGCGAAATCTCGTCGGAAGAAATTACACGGAAATTGATCGAGCGCATCGACCGCCTGGATGGGAAGCTGCACAGCTTCGTGGCGATCAATCCTGAGCAATCCTTGCGGCAGGCGCGTACCGCCGATGCGGCACGCGCGGCAGGCCTCGCCACTGGCGTCTTGTTCGGCATCCCGATTGCCGTCAAGGATATATTCGACTGCTACGGCTATCCGACCAGGGCAGGCTCCAACGCTCTTAAGGATCGCCTTCCCGAGGTGTCGGCCAATGCTGTAAGGCGCCTTGAATCGGCGGGGATGATCGTACTCGGCAAAACCCATATGGTGGAGTTTGCCTTCGGGGGCTGGGGGACCAACCCCGTGGCCGGCACGCCATGGAATCCCTGGGATCTGACAACGCACCGTTGCCCCGGCGGGTCGAGCAGCGGATCGGCGGTTGCCGTCGCCGCGGGGCTTGCTCCGGCAGCGCTCGGCACCGATACCGGCGGATCGATCAGGACTCCGGCTGCCTGGTGCGGCATCGTCGGTATGAAAACATCGAAGGGTCTCATCGGACGCCATGGGATCGTCCCGTTGAGTCCAACCCATGATACGGCGGGACCACTGACCCGCTCTGTCAGAGACGCAGCAATTCTTCTTGAGGCGCTTGCCGGATTCGATGCGCTGGACCCGGAGACCCACCGCACACCGGCCATTACGCCGATGAGAGATATCGAGGCGGGCATCAAGGGGCTCAGGATTGGCATTTTAGGACAAGAGCACCTCTCATGCGTCGAGGCGGAGGTCGGCCGACTGTTCGCAACCGCCCTCCGCGACATCGAGGCGTTGGGCGCGCATCTCATAGAGGTGCATCTCCCCGCGCCAATGGAGAATTACCTGCGTGACGGCGGCGACATCATGAGTGCCGAGAGCTATGCCCACCTGGGCCGGTACGCGGAGCCTTCAGACAGTCCCGTCGAACCGGTCATTCGCGAGCGAATCCTGCGTGGCCGCGATATTTCGGCATCGGCCTACATAAGGCTGATCGAGTCGCGGCGGCTGGCCCAAGCCGAATTTCTTGTCGCCCTTAGTCAGGTGGATGCCCTCGTCTTGCCGGCCTGTCCCGCGGTCGCAATTCCCGTCGATCAGGTGGTCGAAAGCCTGCCGCCAAATATCTTCGGCCGCTTCGTTAACTTCCTCGACCTCGCAAGTCTGTCGGTTCCCATTGGTGTGACGGAAGCGCGCCTGCCAGCCGGCATGCAGATTGTCACACGCCTGTTCGACGATGCTCTGGCGCTGCGAATCGGCCGAGCGCTGGAGAAAATGCGCGGAGGGCTCGTTCACCGGCCGGAAGGACTTTGAACGGTGGCTCGTCTACCAAGTCAAAGAGGGTAGAACAAACCTCGGATTTTGGCCGCTCGAGTCCAGGAGCGCGGCCAAGCGGCCGGCACTCGGCATGCGGCCCCCAACAGTTCCCAACTCGTTGCAATGGATGCCGCTGGTCACGAATGCGACGTCGATGCCAGCGGCCATTCCCCCGGCGACGTCCGTTGGCAAACCATCGCCGATGGCCAATATCTCATCGGGCCGCAGACCAAGCAACTTGAGGCAGCGCCGGTACGCCGGCAAATGCGGCTTGCCATAGTAACGTGTCTCGCCGCCCAAAGCCTCATAATGCTTGGCCAGGGAGCCGGCGCAAACCGCCACCTCGCTGCCGACGTTGACAATCAAATCCGGGTTTGCGCACAGGAGGGGCCTCCCGAGTTTAACGCAGTCGATCAAGACATTCGAATAAGCTTCGACCGTCTCACCGGCGCGCGTGCCGGTGGCGAGCACGAAATCGGCCCAATTTGGGGTGTCGACTTGCGTTTGCCGCAAGGCCGCAAGTATGCCGAACCCACATGGCGGCCCAAGATGCAGGTATCGCTGGCCTAGGCCCTCATGCCAAGCATCCGGCGGATTTGCGAGGGCTTCCAACGTAAGCTCGCCGGAGGTTATCAGATGATCGTAGATATCTGTCCGACGCCCATCGCCTGGAGCTTGGCGGCAACGTCACTCTCCCGGCGGGGCGAATTCGACAGAAGCAAACGGACCGTCCGGCGGCACGAAGGCGCTTAAGCGAGTCGATTGCGCCCGGAAAGGGACGTTCGCCATCATGGACGACACCCCATAGATCGATGATGAAGCCCTTGTAGCGACCGGCGATCGCAGCCAGGCCGGATTGCAGACGTTCGGGAACCTGGATCATCATCATCATCATCATCATCATCATCATCATCATCATCAATACTTCGGCCGCGTTTGCATTCCACGATAGCCGTCGATCAGGAAATGGCCGGCGACCGCTATGATCACGATAGCGCCGCCGATAATGGCAGAGATCTCCGGCCTCTCGTCGAACGCCAGCCAAACCCAAAGTACGGGCATCTCCAGCGCAATAATCAGGCTCGCTTGCGCTGCCGTTATTAACCGCGAGCCCACACCGAAGGCGGCCAGGCCGAGCGCCATCTGAACGAAGGCGAAGATCGCCAGATAGAAAATCTCGGTCGCATCAACCGAAAGCGGTGCCGCCAAAGGCAAAATCACAATGGCGCCGAGAACGCTGGAGACGGCGGCGGCCGGAAGTAATGGAACATCCCGATAACGCCGGATCGCCACTGTCATGACTGTTCCTCCCAGCAACATGGCAAGAGCCAGGATCTCCCCCAGTAATTGCCACTGCTCGCTATTCCTCCAGCCATCACGGCAATCCGCAAAGGCTCATGAGCCCGCCAAGAAGCGTAACGCCGGAGACGCGCTCGTCCAGCCAGACCCAAGCCAGCAGCGCGGCGGTGATCGGCAATGTCGCGTTAATGATCATCACATTGGCCACCGCCGTCAGCTTCAACGCCGGAATGAAAGGAATCATGGCGAGAGTTACGCAAACGGCGATGAAAAACCCGTTCCAGCCCAGCGATCGAAACACGTTGACGGTTTGTCCTTGAAATCTCCAAACGATGAACGCTCCGATGAACAGGCCCCCGAAAGCGCCGCGCCAGAACAACATCGTCCACGGATCGACCTGAATGAGTCGCGTGAAGAATCCCGCCGTGCTCCAGGCAATCGCCGACAAAGCAACAAGAGCGATGCCCAGGTATTGTTGGCGCCGGATGTCCAGGGCCTGCATACGAAGACCTAAGACGCTGCGCGAATTTCGGCCGACTCGACCGGCGTTGCCGCCAGGTACTGACGCGCATTTGAAGCGCCGATTCGCAGCACGATTTCCTGTGCCGCTATTGCGATCACATCAGCCATGTCATCCGGACCGAAGGTTTCGTGCAGCAGGTCAACCCAGGCACCTGGATGGCAAAACGCCTCGGGAAGGCCGGTGACATCGACGGCCAGATATTCCATTGAAATCCGACCAATCACAGGTGCTGAAAATTGGCCGATGCGGACGGCGGTTTTATTGCCGCAAGTCCAGGGCAGGCCGTGCATGTAACCCATGCCGACGATGGCGACGCGGCTATTGCGATCGGCCCGGAAGGTCGCCCCATACCCCACAGCCTCGCGCCGGCACAAATCTCGAAGCTCGACGATAGGCGCCGACAGTCGCAACACGGGCTGCAAGGGATGCGGCCGTATCCTGGGATCATTCAAGCCGTAGAGGGCAGAGCCCAGCCGGGTCATGTCAAAGTGGTAGGACCTCCCCAGCCAGACGCCGGCGGACGCAACGAGACTCCCCCAACTTGGCCGGATAGCCGATAGAGGTCCGTGAACCGGTTCCGTTGCAGCTCGTTGCTGGGATGATCGGGTTGAGCGCTGCAGGCAAGGTGGCTCATGATCCCGCGGAGCTGTACGCGCTCGAACGCACCCGACAGATAGAGGCTTCGAACCTTGGTGGCCGACAAGCCAAGCCGCGCCAAACCCGTGTCGATATTGAGGATGAACGGCAGGAGCGCGAAGACACCCCTGACGAGCTCCATATCCTCATCCGTGTTGATGACAGGGAAAAGACGGTGCCGCACATAAACCGCGCCATACTTGCCGATGTCGCCGCGCAAAACCGCAATTGAAACTCTTGGGCACGCGGAACGGAGCAGGAGGGCTTCTTCGAGATTGCCGACGAAGAAGAAGGAGCATCCCGCTTGAACAAGCGCCTCGGCAACCGGCACCAAACCGAGGCCATAGGCATCGCTCTTGACAACCGCGGCATGACTTACCTGGCTGCCGCTCATCGATTGCATATACCTGTAGTTCGCTTGTATCGCGGACAGGTCTACGCTGAGAATTGCGTTGGCAGGAAGATACGCTGACATAGTTTAGCTCCTATTTGACGGTGCCGCAGTCCCGTGAACCGAAGGCCGCGCTTATGCGGCCTGCTGCTCCTTTATGCTGATACGATGACGATACTCGGCAAACTTCCGGGCGAGTTCTTCCGCTCTCACCTCGCAGTCCTCAAGCGGCATGTGTTCGCAATCGTAGCCCAGTTCCTCGCGCATCACGCCGGCAGTCTCGGCGGTGAAATGCACTGTGCCCGAAGTGTCGATGTCTTCGATGCCATCAAATCGCTGGCATTGCCGATTGATGTCGACAGCCGCCTCCAGCGAAAGGCCGGTTGGCAGGTCAACCGAGATCGACTCGTAGCCAAGCTTGACGGGATAGCCGCCGACCAGGCCGAGGGGCCCGGGAGCATGGACCACCCTGTTGGCGTCGTCCGCAATTGCCCGCAGCGCCGCCGTGGCGGAGGAGGCTGTGACGGACTGACCTGCGAGACCCTTGACGCGGCGAAACCGATCGCCGACCAGAGCGAATATTTCCTTGTGGTCGATCTTGCCGGCCGCGATCTCCTCGCCGCCGCGATACACCGACAGGTGGTAAGGCACGCCGTCGGTCTGGCCGGTGCTCGGCATCCGATAACTCAAATAATGCTGAGCAAAAAATCGGATGTCGATTTCGGCGACCGCGCATTTGAGCAAGTGCGCGACCGCCAGCCTGATGCCCGGCACGGCATTGGCGATGTTGCCGATGCCCACCGTCGGCGACAATCCCTCCGCGGACAGCGCCGCGTTGACGACGTCCGGGTAGGAGGCGTTGACGACGACACTGTGAACATCCGTCTGGCGAACCGCCTTCATTAAGCGGCGGATCAGGACAAGATGCATTGGCGTCCAAACCCCGCCCCTCGCCTTGTCCAATCTCTGAAAGGCGCTGGGCGGAAGCCGGGTAATCACCCACCAGGAATGCAGCGTGGTGGCATTGAATATGATATCCGGCCTCAGCTCGCTGATCGCTTCGGCAGTACGGCCTGTGTCCATAAGATCGATGAACAGCGGCTCTATCGATGGACTTCGCCCGAGGTTCAAGGCTGTGTAGCGGGCAAGGTTCACCCTGCGTGCAAGCTTGTCGGTGTCTCTGGCGCCGACGAATATGAGATGGTCGCCTTCGGTTTGAGACAAAAAATCGAGGACCGCTCCACCAAGGACTCCTTGTCCGAGAATGAGTATCTTTCGCTTCTGTTTTTGTGACCGCACTTGATCCTCCAAATTTATCACTCACTGACGGGCGCGGAACTGATCCGTGTAAGGCGTCCGCGTACGCAGCAAGATGCGCAACAACATCCCGCAGTGCAATTAAAGGTTTTTGAAAGATTTGATTGCGGATTGCCGTCGGTGTTGTCATCGGCATGTCATTCGACGGCGCAACCGCAACTCGACACGGGCGTGTCGCGCGCGATCTCAATCGGGCGGCGCATCCGGTTGGTGTTGGCAAGACTACAGCTTCGGCGCACCGCCTTCGTTGTCCGGCTCGTGCAAGGCATAACCAACCGATCGCACGGTGCGAATGAGATCTTTGCCGGAGTTCAACTTAAGCGCTCTTCGAAGACGTCCCATATGAACGTCCACTGTTCTTTGGCTGACGTAGATCCCATTTTGCCAGACAGCACCTGCCAGCTCGTCCCTGGAATAGACCCGGCCAGGGCTCCGCATGAAGTGCCGCAGCAGACGGAACCCCGTGGGCGTAAGCTGGAGTTCGTTGCCGCTCCGCCAAACCCGATACGTGACTACATCCATTTCCAGATCGGCAAAGCTCAGCAGGATGCCGTCGCCGACCTCCTCGCCGCGGCCCGGTCCGGACATTGCCGCGCGCATGCGGGCGATTAGCGTTTCGGGCGAAACGGGCTTGGCGAGACACGCATCGGCACCGGAGCTGAGCAGCCCAGCATGATCTTCCTCCTCGCCCGCCGGCGTCAAAACAATGATCACTGCTTCGCGCGTCGTCTGTTTAAGACGCAGGCAAGATGCCGTCGCCTCGTTCCCCGGAAGCATGGAGTCGAGTAACACGACGTGTGGCTTACGGTCCGCCAAACGCTCGATCAGCGACGGACCGTCGCTGGCACTCACGACATCGAAGCCGTTCTGTGTCAGAATGTATTCCAGCAGCGAGCGAACGCTATCATTTGGTTCGCCGAGCGCGATAAGTGGCTGGCCCGGCGCGTTCTCCCGTGGTTTGGACCCCACCTCACGTTCCATAGTTCCCGCGTATTCCATCCGCACACAACAGCTCCATGAAGGCGCCCGGGCTCAGCGGCGTTACGGACTGAACTGGGTCCAGATTTGACATGCGGCGCATTAAGTCAAACACGAGTCTCTCCGCAACGGACCATGGTCTAGGACAAGATACCGGCGGAGATTTCAGCTCCGCAACTATCACATCTGGTAGTGCAGCAACCATCCCAGCGTGGCCGCTAGGAATGTAGCGCAGCCTGCTTGGCAGCCCTTTGAATGAGAGACGCCACCTTGTGAAGCCTGCATCGCTCCGCTTCTCCAACGAGAAAAATCAGAGCCGCCGAAATGCCAGAGGCCGCGTCCGCCGGCGATTCTTCCCGCGGCCGCGTCTTCACTGGAGGATCTCGCATCGAATGTTCCATCACTCACGCAGCCAATGGTATTGGTGATTCAAGGATAGGCCTGTTCAAGCCCGCCCGGCGGCGAACACTGGCCAGGATTTCCGGAGAGATTTGGATAGAGGCCGCCGCAGTGGGATGGCCGCTGAGCCTGCGGACGGGCCCGAGAATCTCCAATGGGCATCCAGCCGCCGCAATGACATGACGGAATATGCCGAGCGGCATGACGCCCAGGTAGCTCCGGAGACCATGGGCTATGCCAAACTCCTGGCAAGCGCAGATCATTTCGGCCACGACGCGCCGGCGCACCGCCGGTTCCAGATCCCGGTCGCAGCCGAAGCGAGTAGCCTCCCAGGTCAATGGGCTCTCAGGCAGCTCGCCATCGATTAAGTCCGGCCAAAGAACTTTGACCATATAGGGCTGTGTCGTCGGGATGAGACGCGTGACACCGCGTGCAATACCCTGTTGATCAAGCCAAAGCAGGTATTTGGCGGCGGGAGTATCGAACTGATCGTATTCCAAGCCGTTGTAGGTCGGAACATCCCAGCATTGCCGCTCGACGAACAAAC
>JBGTNZ010000089.1:0-7323 GCA_041742805.1 Aestuariivirga sp. | reverse complement strand
AGCCTTGACGAGGTTCTGGTCTGTTGCAGCGGTGGCGGCCTGACTGCCGGCATCGCGCTGGCGATGGAGGCGCGTTCACCGGCGACAAAGGTGCATTCGGTCGAGCCCGAAGCCTTCGACGATTATGCGCGAAGCCTTCGCTCGGGGGTGCGGGAGAGAAATGCCCAAGCCGGGGGATCGATCTGCGATGCGCTGCTGACCCAGCAGCCGGGAGCCATGACCTTTGCGATAAACCGGCCGCGGCTAGCGGAAGGGCTTACTGTCGGCGATGACGAAGTCCGCGATGCAATGCGTTATGCCTTCGGCATCTTTAAAATCGTTCTGGAGCCCGGCGGCGCGGTGGCGTTGGCTGCGGTGCTGGCAGGCAAGATTGCCACGAAGGGCAGGGTGATCGGCGTCATCGCGTCGGGAGGCAATGTCGATGCCGCCATGTTCTCGAGGATTCTAGCCGGACAGAATTAGCCGCTGGCCCGCATCTCATCGTGTAGCGGCACGTCGACCCTTTCGTCCACCTTGTGCCGAATGATCACGATGCGATTTTTGGCCGGAGCTTCCGCGGCGGATATCTCCGGCGCCAAGTTTATTTCACTGTGCGGTGCTTCGCTTTGATTTTCGGCATGCGGGCGGCGGATCACCAATTTTGCCCCCTTCACGGCTTCGGGGGTTGGTTGGGGAGCCCTTGGCACTTCGGCGGGTTTGACCGGGGCCTCAAACAGGTCCTCATCCTGCTTGAAGAACTTCATATGTTGCGGCGAAAGTTCTGTTGGAGGCGGGGTCACTGCAAGCCCAAGCGCCTTGCTCAAGCGTTCGGCGATCATGTCATGATTGCTGGCGATGGCAGTTTCGAGTTTACCAATGGCGCTGAGCAGGATTTTGGTCTCGCCGCCGCTACGGCGCCTGGCGTATTCATCGAGAAACCAGCGGCCACGCCTTGATTCCATCACGGCTTTTTCGATCGACTCGAAATCGCCCGCCTTAGCCTCGGCGGCCGAGGACATCCCCTCGCCTAACATTACGCAAACTCCACTCACACGCACGCGCCACTATCGTTCAAAGTGGTGAATCTTTGGTTTAGACCGGTAGTGCGCTCGCCATCAGCCCCAGAGGGCCAAGGGAGCCGGGTTCATCATGCTTCCGTCGAACACTATGCCCGGCTGCCGGTCTCTCCTCAGGAGCAAAGGCCCGTCGAGATCGACGATGCTGGCAAATTGCGCCAGCAGCATGGCGGGTGCCATGGCGAGCGAAGTCGCCAGCATGCAGCCGACCATGATTTTCAAGCCCCGGTCTTGCGCCGCGCGCGCCAGCGCCAAGGCTTCGGTCAAGCCCCCCGTCTTGTCGAGCTTGATGTTGATAGCGCCGTACTTGGTGAGAAGCCGGTCAAGCCCCTCGCGGTCATGGACGGACTCGTCGGCGCAAATGATGACCTCGGGCGTGAGGCCGTGCAAGGCTTCATCGTTGCCGGCGGGCAGGGGCTGCTCCACAAGTTCGACGCCGACTTCGGCGCAAACAGCGAGCATGCCGGCCAGATTCTCCGCCTTCCAGCCTTCATTGGCATCGGCAATAAGGCGGCAACGGGGTGCCGCCTTACGGATAAGCCGCAGCCGCTCCTCATCGCCGTCGCGGCCGAGTTTTAGTTTGAGCAGGAGATGCGCCGATACTTTTGCAGCGGCCGCCGCCATCTCGTCCGGCGTGTCGAGGCTCAATGTGTACGCCGTGATAAGGGGTTGGGGCGAAGCCAACCCGGCAAGCTGCCAGACGGGTGTGCGGCTGCGTTTTGCTTCCAGGTCCCACAGGGCGCAGTCGAGGGCATTGCGGGCGCAGCGGGGGGCCAGCAACGCGGGCACGTCACCGCGGTTCAAGCCTTGTTCGATGGCCGGGCGCGCTTCTTCCAGCGCGGCCATGGCCCCCGCAACGGTTTCACCATAACGCTGATACGGCACACATTCGCCCCGGCCCCGGTGTGGTCCATCGCGCAGCGTCACCACTACGACTTCGGCGGAGGTTTTGCTGCCGCGGGAAATTGTGAAGCTGCCAGCGATGGGCCAGCTCTCGCGGGCGATTTCAAGGCGTGGCATGCGAAAGGCTTATTGCGGCGCGATACGGCCCGAAGCCTCCGCGAGCATGACGTAAATCCGCCCTGACTCCGAGGCAAGGCAGGCTTCCGTCATGGCTTCGGCCTTTGGTGTGGCGCCCATCATGCCGAGGAGTTGCTCGAACAGGCGGATCGAGGCGTCGGCCCGGGCCCGCACCACACGGTCATTGCCATAGCGCTCTACTATTAATTTCTGCAGGCGCTTGCCCTGGCCTTCGTAGAGTCTTCGCGTATAGACGCCGCGCTCGCCGTCGGCGAAACGCTTTTCGAGATCGCGCGGCAGGCCGCCGTCGATCGCCTCAACCAGATCGCGGGCGGCGAGGTTGAGCTTGTCGATCAGGGTTTCCATATCGCGCGGCAAGTTTTGGCCGGCGGGTGCTTTCCTGCTGGGTTCGGCAATCTGGGCCGTGCTTTTGGCCAGATCGGCGAGAATCCTGCTACGCAGTCCCGGCGCTGGCTCAGAGGCCCCATTCTGCCCGGCATTTTTTTGTGGGGCGCTCACGGATCCGGCTGGGACCGTGGCGCCCTCAGATTTTCCCGGCGAAGGTTCCCGGTAGTTTCGCTGCAAAGCTATCCCCGGCCCCGAAAGGTCAAGCGTGCCGGTCTGGCGCTTCACCACCTCAGCCAGCGCGTTGAGGGCGGATATCTGGTCAGAGACGACGCGGCGCATGGCGTCGGCATTGCTGCGGGTCTCCTCCGGGAGTCCGACGATCGCGCGCTTCATCTCGCCGCGTGCCACATCGATGTCTTTCACCACCTGTTGCGCGGTAATCCGCATATCCTGGGCGGTTTGCTGGAAGTCGGTGGCGGTGGCCGACAGCATTTCGTTCATGGCGGTCATGGCGCGTTCGTGCTGGTCGCGAAGGACGCGCGAGGCCTGGGCGATCTGGCCGCCGGAGTTGGCTTCCATCCTGCCGATTTCCTGTTCGAGATTTGCGGAAGCCATTGCTGTCTGTTCGGCCAGGATTCGCCCAATATCCTTTGAGCGCTCTTCCGATGTTGCGAGCGAGCCTTCGATGAGCTTCATATAGCTGGTCATCACCGCGTCCACTTCGTCGGCGCGCTTCGAGGCGTCACCGATGAGAACGTCAAGCGCGTCCTTGCGGTTGATCAGGACTCGTTCCATCTCCTCGTTGAACTTCTCGAGCGAGCGTTCGACCAGGCTCGTCACATCCTCAAGCCGCTCGGATACGCGGCTGCCGGTCATTTCGAGCTTGCCGGTGAGGTTCATCGATATGCCCTCGAGGCGCTCGTCGATGGCACTGGCGGCGGTCGCCAACTGATCGGAAAGATAGGTGTTGGCGGTCTCCACATGCTGGGAGAACTTGCGGTGCGCCTCGTCAAGCTGGGCCGCGGTGTTGCTGGAAATAGAATCGAGTTGCTTCGCTGCCCGGTCGACGCGGTCCACGAGAAGGCCGGTGTCCTGTTCCAGCCTGCCGGTGATCTGCATCGTCGTCTGGCCAAGACCCTCGGAGAAGGCATCGCTGGCCTTGCCGATTTTGGTGATGATCTGGGTGCTCGTTGAATCGAGCTGCGAGGTCACCTCGGCGGACGTCTTTTCGAGACGCAGAGCCATGAGAGAGTTGGCTTCGTTGACCTGGCGAGTGACGCGAACCGCCGTTTCGGCAAAAGCGTTCGTCATGCCCGTGGCGGTCGTGTCGAGGCGCTCGGTCATGATCTTGGTGTTGGCGATGATAAGTTCGGTCAGTTCCTCGCGGGTTTGGTTGACGTTCTGCGAGAAGCTGCCGGAAACGGAGATGAGCTTGTCGGTGATGATGCCGCCCGAGGTCTCGATGTTCGACGCGAGCGCAATACCGGAATCCTGCATCTGGCGGTTGACGATATCGGCGGTTTCCTTGAGATGGGAGGCGATCGTGCCGCTGGTGTTCACCAGAAGATCATTGATCGAAGATGAGGCGGACTCAATGCGGCCGGTTATTCCGGCTGATGTTTGTTCGAGACGCCCGTAAACGGC
The DNA here is from genome assembly GCA_041742805.1 of Aestuariivirga sp. Taxonomy (GTDB): domain Bacteria; phylum Pseudomonadota; class Alphaproteobacteria; order Rhizobiales; family Aestuariivirgaceae; genus Aestuariivirga. Next base: position 3,256 of record JBGTNZ010000089.1, on the reverse strand, counting down.
GCCGGTGATTTCGTCGATCTTGCCCGATACGGAGGCCAGGGTGGCATTCATATGGCCGTAGAGGCGCTCAGCGGCGTTGTCGATCCGCCCCTCCAGTTCTTCGGACGTGCCCCCGATGAGGGCCTGGAAGCGTTGGCCCGTCTCTTCGAGCCTGCCCGTTACCGTGGACGCACTGCTTTCCAGAAGCCCTAGAATCTTGCCGGATGTAGCGTCGAGGTTGGCGGCAATATGATCGGCGCGTGCGTCAATTTCCGTAAATAGTTTGCCGGCGGCCTGTTCAACGCGGCCCGCCAGGCCAGTGCCGGTTGAATTGAGTTCGGAAATGAGGTTGCCCGCCGTCTGATCCATGCCCGAAAGAAATTGGGCGCTCGCGGCATTTATCGTGTTGGCGACGGATTCGGTGGCCTGGCTGATGGCGCCTGCGATGTTGTGGGAAGAGGTGTCGAGATAACCGAACAGGTCGGCGCGCGATTTTGCGACGTTGTCGAGATAGTCGGCGGCGACCGCCTGCAGCCCTTGCGTGACCAGCACCCGGCTCTGTTCGATTTGGCCGGCGGTGCCCGCGCCCACTGTTTCAATTGTTGCGGTGAGATGGGAGGCCGACTGCTTCATTTGCTCGGCGGAGGCTGCGGAAGAGCGCTCGATGACGTGAGCGACGTTCTGGTGGATTCCTGTCAGTTGTTCGATACTTTGGCGAACCGCCTGGACGACGGTGGCTTCCATGCCCTGCACGTTGCGGCTGAAATCGGTAGCCTCCGAACTTAAAGTGCCGGTGGCCTGCAGGAGTTGGCCGACCTGGCTCGACAGATGGGCCGAGAAATCGCGGAGTTCGCCCGTCATCACGTTCGAGGTGCGCTCGAGCTGGGATGTCTGGCCGACGATTTCTTCACCCGCGGCGGCGGCGCGTCCGGCCACCTCGTCAATTGCGCGCGCCAGATCCACGGTCGTGTCGCGCATGCCCTTTTCCAGCCGGACCAACGTGGCGTGGGCATTGCCAATGACGGAATCGAGATTCTGCGTGTTGGTTTCGAGCCGGGTCAGCAGCGGGTTGGCGTCGTTGTTGATCATCAGGCCCGCCTGATGCAGGGCGGTCCGCTGATTCTCGATGCCCGCCACAAGACCGCGGATGCGGTCTTCATTGCCGCCGAAGGCGCGCTCGATGGCGGCGATTTCCTTGTGGACGATTTCCTCAAGGGCAGTGGCGCGCTGCACCGCGTGCTCGACGCCGCCGACCAACAGATCAACTTCCGAGCGCACGGCTTGCGCGATAGTGGTGATACCCTCGGTCGCGATGTCCTGCGGCCTGATCAACCGCATGGCCGATTGCATGAGCACTTCCGAGACCTGGCGCAGCTGCGAGGCGCGCCACAGGAAATAGGCCACCACCCAGCCGATGCAGAGCGGCAAGGCGAGAAGGGCGAGAGCGCGCATGGTGTCGGGGAGGCCACGCGAGGTCAGGCTGCCGTCACCCATGGCGCTGGAATAGGTGAAGAACCAGCCGGCGATCCAAGTGAGCGACAGGAAGAACGCTGCGTAGTAAGGCGCGTAGGATGGCTGGCGGCGGAGCTTGGCCAGCATCATGGAGCTGCCGGGATCGTTCTCATTGGCGGGCCGGCCGCGGACCGGGGCAGCAGTATCCACCCGGACCCGCGGTTCGCGCCGCGCCGCTTCAGGGTTGGCCGGACGCTTGTCCGGGCGCCGTGTTTCGATTGTATTTGCCATCCTGCTTACCCGCACCCCACAGTTAACGCCGCTAACGCCACGTTTGGCCATCGTTTTTTGCGGGGACGCCCCCCGCAACGGAAGTGGCCGTTAGTGTTAACATACCCCATCGCCGATCCCGCTTGAACCGAAAGGATGGCCACGGAGCCGGATAATTTAATATTTGGTTAAAATTATGAGTCCAATTGAAATGATTCAGGAAACCCCTCGTTCATAACCTTATTTTACTCCTTCCTAGCGGGACGGGACTACGGTTGTACACAGAAAATCGGTGGAATGTAAAAACCATGGGTGCACGGAGCAAGCCGACAACGCCGGTTAGCATGGGCCGGGAAACCCCCACGCTCGACCGGGCGCATCTGGCTCACTACACCATGGAAAACCGCGAACTTGAATGCGAGATCATAGCCCTCTTCCTGGAGCAGCTGCCCACGACAATGGCCATGCTCAAAACCGCGGCGCGTCCCGCCGACTGGAAACTTGCGGCGCACACTCTTAAAGGCTCCGCGGCCGCGGTGGGTGCTGCCCGCATCAATGCTTTGGCCATCGAGATTGAGAAATGTGTTTTCGGGAAAGACCGGAAAGCCATTCAAGAATTACTCACCGCCTTGGAGCAGGCGGTCACGCAATTTCGCAGAGCAGCCAGCCGCATTTACGGGTGAGCCTCCCGGTTGTGTTTCGCTACGCGATCTTCTAGAACGCCGTTCGGAATAACGAACGCTCACCCTCCGCATGGCAAAAATCACGTTCATACAGCACAATGGCACTGAACAGACGGTCGACGGCTTGCCCGGCATGTCGGTCATGGAAACGGCCATCAAAAATCTCGTTCCGGGCATCGATGCCGATTGCGGCGGGGCCTGTGCTTGCGCAACGTGCCATGTCTATGTGGAGCCGGAGTGGAAGGAAAAGACCGGCGCCCGCAATCCCATGGAGGAGGACATGCTGGATTTCGCCTTCGATGTCCGTGACTCCAGCCGCCTGTCCTGCCAGATCAAGGTCGCCGACGCGCTCGATGGCTTGCGCGTGCGCGTTCCTGAAAAGCAATTCTAGGAACCTCCCGTATGTCAGACGTCATTTCCACCGATGCGGTCATTGTTGGCGCGGGTCCCTGCGGCCTGTTCGCCGTGTTCGAACTGGGCCTGCTCGACATCAAATGCCACGTGATCGACATTCTTGATCGGGCCGGCGGCCAGTGCGCCGAGCTTTATCCGGAGAAGCCGATTTACGATATTCCGGCCCTTACCATCGTGACGGGCGCTGAACTCACGCATCGCCTCTTGGAACAGTCCAAACCTTTCCATCCGGAATATCATTTCAACCAGATGGTGACCGAGCTGAAGAAGCTCGACGACGGGCAATTCGAGCTCAAGACCGATGGCGGCCTTGTGTTTCGTTGCAAGGTTGTGGTCGTGGCGGCGGGTGGCGGCTCATTCCAGCCGAAGAAACCGCCGATCCCCGGCATCGAGGCTTACGAGGGCAACTCGGTTCACTACTCCATCAAGAAAATGGAAATCCTGCGCGGCAAGGATAT
>JBGTNZ010000088.1:0-2040 GCA_041742805.1 Aestuariivirga sp. | reverse complement strand
GGCGAAATATGCGCTCAACCCTTCCGGCAGGATAGCCTCATTCGCGGCGATCTCGACGAGTTCGGGCCGGACGCTGATGACGGTGCCTTCGGTGGGGCCGGCGAAGAAATTCGACTTGCCGACGAAATCGGCGACATAGCGATTGATCGGCCGGTCATAGAGCTCCCGCGGAGAACCGGTCTGCACGATACGCCCCTCGCGCATCACGCAGACGCGGCCGGACATCGAAAGCGCCTCTTCCTGATCGTGGGTTACCAAGAGAAAAGTAATCCCCACATCGCGCTGCAGGTTCTGCAATTCGATTTGCATCTCGCGGCGGAGCTTGCGGTCGAGTGCGGCAAGCGGCTCGTCAAGCAACAACACGGCCGGGCGGTTGATGAGTGCCCGCGCCAGGGCCACGCGCTGTTGCTGGCCGCCGGAGAGTTCGTAACTTCTGCGCTTCTCGTAGTTTTCGAGGCGCACCATTGCGAGAGCATCGGTCACTTCCCGGGCGATTTCGGCGCGCGAGGGTTTTGGATTGCGCTGGCGCAGCCCGTAAGAAACATTGTCACTGACGGAGAGATGCGGAAACAGGGCGTAATGCTGGAAAACCATGTTGACGGGACGCTTGTATGCGGGAACGCCCGTCATGTTTTCACCGCGAATGAAAACCTGGCCCTCATCGGGCTGCTCAAAACCCGCCATCAAGCGCAGGCTGGTTGTCTTGCCACAGCCCGAAGGGCCGAGGATCGAGAGAAATTCACCGGCCTTCACCGCGAGATTATTCCCGGCAACCGCTGTGACGTCACCAAAGCGCTTGGTGATGTTTTTGAATTCGATAACCTCGGAATTCATACCCATGAGGGCTGAACCATCATTCCGTTATGAACTGGATGTTGCTACGAAGAAAAGGGATTGGCAAGGTGCCCTATCGCAGCCTTGTCCATTTGCCGTTTTTCGCCGATGACCTTACACAAGCCTCAATGAAAGCCATGCCGGCGACGCCATCGACGATGCCGGGAAAGGTCACATCCTTGTCGAGCTTCGTATGTGAACGCCTGGCTTTAATGGCGCGCGCCACTTCGGTGTAGATGTTGGCGAAGCATTCGAGGTAACCTTCCGGGTGGCCGGGAGGTACGCGCGTGACGCGAGCCGCGGCTGGATATGAGCCGGCTCCCCCTCGCGTGATCAGCCGCTTGGGCTCGCCGAAGGGCGTGAACCAGAGTTCGTTGGGTTCGGTCTGGGTCCATTCAAGGCCGCCCTTCGAGCCATAGACTCTTAGCTTAAGTCCATTCTCCTGGCCTGGTGCCACCTGGCTCGCCCAGATCATGCCTCTGGCGCCTCCTTTAAAGCGCAGCATCGCGTGCACATTGTCGTCGACCTTGCGGCCCTTTACGAAGATGGTGAGATCGGCGGACAGTTCTTGCAGCGTGAGGCCGGTGACAAAGCACGCGAGCTGATAGGTGTGCGTGCCGATATCGCCGACGCAGCCACCCGCTCCGGTTTTTGTGGGATCGGTGCGCCAAGCCGCCTGTTTCTGGCCCTTTTGTTCGATGGGGTTGGTCAACCAGTCTTGCGGATACTCGCCTTGCACCAATCGAATTTCACCAAGTTCGCCTGCGGCGACCATGGCGCGGGCCTGGCGGATCATCGGGTAGCCCGAGTAATTATGAATGAGAGCGAAGATCACATCACTCTTTCTGGCGAGAAGCCTCTCCAGTGCGAGCGCTTCCCTGAGATTGAAGGTGACCGGCTTGTCGCAGATCACATGGATTCCGGCTTCGATGAAAGCCCTCGCTGCCGCAAAATGTACGTGGTTCGGCGTGACGATGGCGACGGCCTCGATGCCGTCCTTCCGGCGGGCCTCGGCTTTGGCCATCTCGTGGAAGTCCGTATAAATACGGTCGCGCGCCAGTTCCAGTTCAGCGCCGGAAGCCTCGGCGCGCGCCGGGTCGGAGGAGAGGGCGCCCGCCACGAACTCATATTGATCATCCATGCGGGCCGCGATCCGGTGCACGGCCCCAATAAAAGCGCCTTGCCCGCCACCAACCATGCCTAGTC
>JBGTNZ010000087.1:0-10227 GCA_041742805.1 Aestuariivirga sp. | reverse complement strand
GGTTCGAGTCCCTCCGCCCGCACCAGGCTTCGCCCTTCGGGCTACTCCAGGCGGAGCACGGAGGGCGGAGCTTGTACGGCGTAGCGCAGCGGAGACGGAAGACAATCCGGCTTCGGCGCCACTATCCACGGGGGCGATCTTGCGCGGCGTGGAACACACCGACGATCTCGACCGTGTCAATCGTGACGCGATACACGGCGATAAACGGGAGGCGTGGGACGACGAGCTCACGCGTCGTTTCGATTGCGCCCAGACGTCCTGACATCGGGAACTGCGATAGCCGTTCAGTAGCGCGCTCTATAGTTGCGACGACTTGCTGAGCGGCACGAGGATTGTTGCGGGATATGTATTCAAGGATCGCGGCAAGATCTCTCGCGCCTCTTGCGTGAAGCGTACATTCATCCCGCAAATTTACGGAAAAGCGCCTTCATCTCATGTTCGGGAACGAGCGGCCTCGGATTAGCCAGGCGGCGGCGCACTTCATCCTGCTGCGCGGGCGACAGGCGCAAGTCAGACGCGTCCTGCTCGACAAGTGAAAGCAATATCTCGCCAACTTCGTCCTGCCGGGTGGTGGGGAGCGCTTTGGCCTTTTCGAATGCACGTTCGAGGATTTTTGTCATGGCTGTACCATACCATATTTTGCTCGTTGAACCAGGCGGCGGCCATCAATAAAAGCGCCTAGCCTTACATATTCGCACTTTGTATAGGCAATCGACTTAAATCAGTTGGGAACATCACGTGGGGATCGGGTTCCTCCGCCCGCACCATATCGTAATTGTAATGAGGTCAGCAGCGATGACTGAAGGTGCCAGGCATGACGCATGGAGCGCGGGGGATAGCTATGATGCGTATATGGGGCGCTGGAGCAGGAAGGTGGCCGTGCCATTTCTTGACTGGCTTGAGGCGGACGAAGGTCTCGACTGGCTGGATGTAGGTTGCGGGACCGGGGCTCTTTCATCGGCGATTTTGAGCCGGTGCAATCCCCGGAGCGTTATCGGCATCGAACAATCCGCCGGCTTTGTCGCCACCGCGCGGCGAAACATCAGTGATGAGCGTGCGAGGTTTGAAACCGGCGATGCGCAAAAATTGCCCCTCGGCGATGAGAGCAGGGACATCGTGGTATCTGCCCTGGTTCTGAATTTCGTTCCGGACATGCCAAAGGCGCTGGCGGAGATGAAAAGGGTCGTGCGCTCCAGCGGTGCGGTTGCTTTCTATGTTTGGGATTATCCGGGCGGCGGGATGGAAATGATGCGGGCTTTTTGGAGCGCTGCCGCTTCGCTCGATCCGGCTGCCGCCGATCTGGTGGAACACAAACGATTTCCTTTCTGCTCCGCCGCTGGGCTTACCGCGAGCGGCTTTAGCGTTTTGCCTGCCGAATGGTCTTCTCTGTGGAGAGTTGCGTTGGTTTCAACGGCGTCGTGGCGGGGCCGTTCAACACCGCGCCGTCGGGCGCGAAGTGGGAACCATGGCAGGGGCAATCCCAGCACTGCTCGGTCGAGTTCCAGTGAACCAGGCAGCCCAGATGCGTGCACACGGCTGAGTTCAGATGGAGCTTGCCGTTTTCGTCGCGGCAGGCGGCGATCTTGCTCAAACCATCGCGGATAATGCCGCCTTCGCCTGGTTTAAGTTCGTCCACGGAATCCAGTTCACCGGGCATCATGTATTCGGCGAAATTCTTGATCGCCGTTACATTCTCGCGCACATAGTTGAGAACGCCGGCGGGGGTTTTGCGCGAGGGGTCGTAGACGTCCTCCCACGGGCTTGAGCCATCGACGATCAGGTCCTTGAGCAGGAGGCCGGCAAGCGCGCCATGGGTCATTCCCTGGCCGGAGTCGCCGGTTGCCACGAATAGATGTTCGCTTCCCGGATTGCGGCCGATGAAGCCGCAGTAGTCGATCGTGTCCAGAACTTGGCCGGACCAGCGGTTAACTTCCTTGCCCAGATCGGGAACAAGTTCGCGTATCCATGCTTCGATCGCCTCGAAGCGCACAGCGCCGTCATCGGCCTCGCCGGATTTGTGGTCGGCACCGCCTGCAACCAGATAGTCGGCAGTGCCGGGGCCGGGATTGAGCCGCACATAGTGATAAGGATCGGCCATGTCCCAGTAGAGGGCATCGGGCAGCGCGCCTTTTGGTATCGTAAAGGCCATGGCATAAGTCCGATACGGCGACATCTTGCTGTGCAGGGTCACACGGTTATTGATCGGAGAGTTGGTGGCGAAGACAGCGCGCGTCGCGTTAATGACACCGCCGCCCCCCGTGGTGAGACGAACTCCTTCTTTCAGTTCTTCGATTTCTGTCACCGCGCTATCGGCAAATATCTTCCCATCTTTGTCTCTCACCGCTGCTGCCAGGGCCTTGAGATATTTGAGCGGATGGAACGTCGCTTGTTCCGGGTATCGCAAGGCGGGAGCATCCTCGAAGCCCTTGAGCGGCACGCCCTTCACCCGCTCGACGGGCGCTTTAGCTTTGCGCGCCGCCTTGTACTCCTTGTCGCATTGCTCACGGGCTTCCTTCATCTCCATGCCCATCGCAGGGAAAAGAAAGGCGTCCAATCGCCGGAAATTGCAATTGATGGAGAGGTCAGTGACATTGGCTTCAATGCTGGCCACCGCAGCTTCCTGGCTTTGCTGAAACAGGCGAGCCGTTTCCTCGCCCCGCAAATTGATGAGCGCGCTAATGGCGTCGTCGCAGATGGGCGCCAGATGCGCCGTTGTCCGTGAGGTCATTCCTCCGGCGATCGGTCCGCGGTCGACCACAATAACTTTCTGGCCCGCTTTCACCAATTCAAAAGCGGTGGAGAGGCCGGCGATACCGGACCCCACCACCACCGTATCGCAGTCCAACTTGCCCTTCAAACGCGGAGCATCGGGGTCGACTTCGACCGACATCCAGAGGGATTTCGTCCGTTCGCCGCTGACGTTCATCGCAAGTCCCGCCTGTTGGAGGATCAGCCCGCCGCTTTCAGATTGACTTTCTTCTCGGCAAGCGCGGTGAGTTTCTTGTCGGTTGCCTTCTCTTCGTTAAGGGTCGTCGTAAGCAGTCTCGCGACCGCACTGTGGCCGAGTTGTTCAGCCCATGAGATCAGGGTCCCATAGCGGGTGATTTCATAGTGTTCGACGGCCTGGGCGGCGGCGATCAGTGCAGCATCAAGCACTTGCTTGTCACTGATGTTGCCGGCGATCTCCTCGGTCTCCTCGATAATGCCGTCGATCGCCGGGCAGTTGGTGCCTTTCGGCGACTCGCCGATAAGTTCAAAGGCCTGCTCGAGCCGGTCGACATGCATCTCGGTCTCTCTAAGATGGTTCTGAAAGCCTCCGCTCAATTCCCGGCTCGTGGCTTTCTCGATCATGTCGGGCAGCGCTTTCACGATCTGTTTTTCAGCGTAGTAGATGTCCTGCAGGACATGCAGGAATAAATCGTCCATGCTTTTGATGTCTCTGGTGAAAAGGCCCATATGGCTCTCCTTTTTTGCTGAGTGCGCGCGAAACCGCCACGCCTGCGGTTAACGCTTTCCCGGCGTGGCGGTTCCCTAACTAATTCGGCGCGCCGTGGCCTGAGACGATCTGTAGGGAGCCCCGCATGGCGCTGCGAAAGGCATCATCAAAGTTTACGTTTTTGATGCTCCATCGATAGGTTTTGCCATGCCAGACCAGACGCCAATCGGCCACCCACCCGAGAGTCCCTTTGTTCCACACCAACCTACCCAGCAAAGGCAAACTTCCGCCGCTTGCCGCCGCGAGCGGTTCGAGGTCGGCAGCGGGTAATGTCTCGAAAGTCAAACCTGCTCGCGCCAAAGCCACTTCTCCCGGCAGCGCCAGCGGCAGGCCCATCTGCCAGGCTGTGGCAGCGAGCGCTTCACGCTGGTCTATGCCACGGCGTCCATCGCGGGCGAGCAGATAGGTGGTTGCATCGTTGCTTACAGCGAGGAACATGACGATCGTGGGACGGGGCGCTGCCCAAGGCTCGCGGCTGAGCACGCGCAACGCGGCGTCGACTTTTTGCGGAACGAAATCGACGGTCAAATCATGGGGCCGGTCGCGCGAACCCTGCTCGTCATGTATGGGCAAACCTTCCAACCGGTCGCGATAATGATAGCCGCTCACGAATTCTCGCGCATTCGCCATCAACGGAACTACTTTCGGATCGTCAATCAGTGCCGGATCACCGGACACTTTGACAAGCACGTCTTCCAGGCACCTTGAAAATCCCGATGCTCGGGTTTCTTCCCGCTGCCCCGTCACAATGGTTTTTGCCTGATACAAATCGCTGGAAGCAAAAGCCGGCGCTGCACCGGAAGCGAGCGCCAACAGCATCACCAAATTTCCGACGATGGTTCTTGCTTGACAAAGCATTTCAATGCCCACTTTGGTTCATGGCATTCTACCGTCTGCAAGAATGGAGGGAAGATGAAAAAAGAACCAGGGACCCGGCGATCGATATTGCAGGGCTGGCTTGCCGCTACTGCAGCCGGGTTGTTGCTGCCGCGCCAATCCGCGCAAGCGCAACTGTTGCCGTCGACGCCGTCTTGCGATGGCGTTGCGCCTACCATTGCTGGCACCGAGGGGCCCTTTTACACGCCGCGCACACCGCAAAAGGCCAATTTTCGAGAGGATGGGACAGGCGAACCTCTAACCTTGGCGGGCTTTGTCGTCACCCGCGACTGCAAGCCCATTGCCAATGCGCTGGTCGACCTGTGGCACGCGGACGCTGAGGGCGAATACGACAATGAAGGCTACCGGATGAGGGGCCACCAACTCACCGACGCACAGGGGCGCTATGTTTTCGAAACCATTGTTCCCGCCCCCTACGAGCGCCGCACGCGCCACTATCACGTCAAGGTGCAAGCGCCCGAAGGGCGGATGCTGACGACGCAGCTCTATTTCCCCGGCGAGAACCGCAATGAGAGCGATTTCCTGTTCAACCCCCTTTTGCTGATGCGGGTCGAGAAGGTTGACGATGGAAAAATAGGGCGGTTCGATTTTGTGTTGAGCGACGCGTGAGGAGGGCCTTCACCGCATGACGGATGTCCGGGAAGAGATCGCCATCCGCGATGAGTGGGGAGCGATCGACGGCGGCTTTATCGAACAGGTGACGTCTGCCTTGAATGCCGCCGACGCTAAAGCCGTGCGCCTTCTGGGCAGCGATTTGCATGCGGCCGATCTTGCCGACCTTATCGAGAGCCTGGACCAGGGCGATCGCGTGCGGCTCATCGCAGCGCTTGGACACAGTTTCGACGTTGAAGCACTGGCCGAGCTTGACGAGACGGTGCGCGATGAGCTGCTCGAGGCGCTGCCCAACGATGTCATCGCCTCGGCCATCGAGAAGCTCGATACCGACGATGCGCTCTACCTGATCGAGGACCTCGAGAAATCGGAGCAGCAGGATATTCTCGCCCAGGTGCCCGAACAGGACCGGGCGGCATTGTCGCGGGCGCTCGACTTTCCCGAAGAGACGGCGGGCCGGTTGATGCAGACTGAATTCGTGGCGGTGCCGGAGTTCTGGAACGTCGGCAAAACCATCGATCATATGCGTACGGAAAAAGGCGGGCCGGAAAGTTTCGTCGAAATCTATGTCGTCGATCCCAGTTTTCATCTCAAGGGCTTTGTGCCCCTGAGCCGGCTGCTGCGGAGCCCGCGCGACAGGAAGATCGCCGGTGTCATGGACGAGGAGCAGACGATCTTCAAAGTCACCGACGGGCAGGAGGACGTGGCCTACAAGTTCAAGCAGTACAATCTGGTATCGGCGGCGGTGACGGACGAAGCGGGCCGGCTGGTCGGCATGCTGATGGTGGACGATATCGTCGACGTGATCCAGGAGGAGGCGGAAGAGGATATCCGGCATTTGGGCGGCGTCGGGGACGAATCCATTTCCGACACGGTGGCGGAGACCACGCGCTCGCGCTTCACCTGGCTGTTCATCAATCTCGTTACGGCGGTGCTCGCCTCCTGGGTGATCTCGTGGTTCGACGCCACCTTGCAGCAGATGGTGGCGCTGGCGATCCTGATGCCGATCGTCGCCTCGCAGGGCGGCAATGCCGCGACCCAGACCATGACCGTGGTTGTCAGGGCATTGGCCACGCGCACCCTTGGGCCGCAGAATTTGCTGCGCGTCACTTTACGCGAAAGCGCTGTTGGGCTGATCAACGGCTTGCTCTTCGCCCTGATCATGGGCCTCTTCGCATGGTGGTGGTTCGGCTCGGGGCCGCTGGGTTTGATCATCGGCGCCGCGATGGTGATCAACCTTCTGGCGGCCGCCCTTGGCGGCATGCTCATACCGATCATGCTCGACCGTTTCGACATCGACCCGGCGATATCGTCGGGCGCTTTCGTCACCACCGTGACGGATGTGGTTGGTTTTTTCGCCTTCCTCGGCTTGGCGTCGATCTGGTTGGTCTAAGGAGCAAAGGTCCTAACCCCTCCGCTTACCGTGGCAAGCAGCCTTGCCAGGGCGAGGCTTGATCGAGGTTCAGTCTGCTTTGCCTGCAAAGCGGCAATCTGATCGCGAAGCTCGATCCGTTCGCCCTCTGAAAATAGTTCGCTCAAAATCGGATAGCGCCTGGCGGCCGCATCACCGAGAGTGGCGATCTGTGCGGCTGAATACACATTTTCCTCCGAAAGCGACCGAACCACGCCGAGTAATGCTGTCTTCATGGCCGGACTGCCTCTGGAGTGAGCCAAGTCTTCTTCAAGCTCCGCTACGATGCCGATCAGATACAGGTGGAAAACCTGAATCTGCGTCAGTTCCTCCTGCAACGGCTCGCCGATCATCACCGCCAAATTATAAGACCCGCGGAGGCTACCCATAGTCGCGAGAATCGTCCGGAGTTCGCTTTGCTTTTCTTGATGGGTGGCGGGGGTGGCTGCGATGCGCTCGATGTTGCTTCGATCGATCAGCCGTTCAAAAAGCGCCCGGCTTTCCGGGTTGCGCAAATGCGGCAGGGCGAGATGGGTGTTGAAATGAATGAAATAGAAATCCGTGTATTGCCGCACGGTCCAGAATGCGGCGGGCGACGGGTATTCGGGCGAGGAACCGGCAAATGCCACCGAACCCGCCAAGCCGGAAATCCCCGCCTGGAGGGTCAAGGCCAAAACCCTATTGTGTAAGCCCTTGGACATCGATGCACCGGCAAGGTTCGAGTATAGGCCTTTTCGGAAGCCTCGCCAGACAACCCCGGAGAGGCTTGCTTTCCCCTTGAAAACCCTCTAGAAGCCGCCCGAATTCAATCACTTTCAGCAAGGAGTGGACGAGCCCCATGGCGCGCGTCACAGTTGAAGACTGCATCGATAAGCTGCCGAACCGGTTTGAGCTGGTTCTGCTCTCGGCCCACCGCGCCCGCATGGTGGCGCAAGGGGCGCCCATCACGCTTGAGCGCGATAACGATAAAAACCCCGTCGTGGCGCTCCGCGAAATCGCGGACGAAACCATCGACACGGAGGATTTGCGCGAAGAGTACATTCACGCCATGCAGAAGCATGTGGAGGTGGATGAGCCGGAACCCACTGAAGTGCCGCTCATCCAGCAGTCCGGCGACATGAGCGTGGTCAACGACGCTCCCCAGGGCGACCAACCCGATATGGAACGCATGACCGAAGAGGAATTGCTGCGCGGCCTCGAAGGCATGCCGCCCGCCGAAAGCCCGGGCAGCCAGCGCAACGGGTACTAATCTCCTCCGCCTTAACGAATTTCGGCCGGGCCTCTCGCGTCCAGCCTTTTTTGTCGTACAGTGCGCGGATGATGCGCCAGTATGAATTGGTGGAACGGGTCATGAAATATGACCCGGAGGCGAACGAGGACTTGCTCAATCGCGCCTATGTCTATGCCATGAAGGCGCATGGCAACCAGAAGCGGGCCTCTGGCGAGGCCTTTTTCAATCACCCGCTGGAAGTTGCGGCCATTCTCACGGAAATGAAGCTGGACGACGCCACCGTCGCTGCGGCCTTGCTGCACGACACGGTCGAGGACACCGAGGCCACGCATCAGGAGATCGAGGAGAAGTTCGGCAAGGAGATCGCGGCACTCGTCGATGGCCTGACCAAGATCGACAAGCTGGATCTGGTGACGAAGGAAGCGACGGAGGCTGAAAACCTCCGCAAGCTGTTGCTCGCCATGTCCAAGGATGTGCGGGTGCTGCTGGTGAAGCTGGCCGACCGCCTGCACAATATGCGCACACTGGCGCACATGAAGCCCGACAAGCGCGTTCGCATTGCCCAAGAGACCATGGATATCTATGCGCCGCTGGCGGGCCGCATGGGCCTGCAGACGGTGCGCGATGAGCTTGAGGATATCGCGTTCAAGGTTTTGAACCCGGATGCTGTGCGGATCATCGGCGAGCGGCTCGAGAAGCTCCACGCGGAAAGCGGCGACATCCTGCGCGAGATCGAAAAAGCGTTGGTCGCCAAGCTTGCGGAGAACGGCATCAAGGCCGAGGTCCAGGGCCGCGAGAAGAGGCCCTATTCGATCTGGCGCAAGATGGAGCGGCGGCTCCTGTCGCTGGGCCAGCTCTCCGACATTTTCGGTTTCCGGGTTGTCGTGAGTACCGTTGACCAATGCTACCGGACCCTGGGGATCGTGCACCGGACATGGCGCGCCGTTCCGGCCCGCTTCAAGGATTATATCTCAACACCGAAACAGAACGACTATCGCTCGCTGCACACCACAGTCATCGGGCCGCATCACATGCGGGTTGAAATGCAGATCCGCACCCGGCTTATGCATGAGATCGCCGAACGCGGCGTTGCCGCGCACGCGCTCTACAAGGATGCGCCGGATGCAAAGGAAGCGCTTGATGGTTTTCGCGTGCCCGCGGCTGAATCGAATGCCTATCAATGGCTGCGCCATCTCGTGGAAATGCTGCAAGAGGGTGAAAGTCCCAACGAGTTTCTAGAGCACACCAAACTCGAATTGTTCCATGATCAGGTGTTCTGCTTCACGCCGAAGGGCCAGCTTATCGCTCTCCCCAAGGGAGCAACGCCCATCGACTTTGCCTATGCCGTACACACCTCGGTCGGCGATAGTTGCGTGGGCTGCAAGATCAACGGCCACCATGCGCCGCTGGTGACTGTGTTGGCGAATGGCGACGAAGTTGAAATTATCCGCTCGGAGGCCCAGGCGCCGCCTGCCGCATGGGAGGGTCTCGCCATCACCGGCAAGGCACGTGCCGCCATTCGCCGCGCCACGCGCGTCGCCGTCCGCAAGCAATATGCGGGACTGGGGCGGGAAATCGTTGGAATCCTCCTTGCCAAGCATGATCGCAAATTCGTCGACAAGGAGGTGGCCGCCGCGATGCCCCGCCTTGGGCACAAGAATCTTGAAGATTCGCTGGCAGCGGTCGGGCGCGGCGAACTCGCCGGCCTTGATGTGTTGCGCGCCATGGGGGTCAGCGTCGAGGCCAGCCTGTTGCGGGAATCGAGGCGCAAACGCACGACCCGCGCGTCCGCCGCGGATGATGAATATTCGCTCCCGGTGCGCGGCGTCAACCGCACCACGGCGCTTAAGATATACCCAAAGACCGGTGCGGTGCCGGGCGAACGCATCGTCGGCATCGTTACACCCGGCGAGGGGATCACGATTTACCCGATTTTTGCGAAAGCGCTTGAGCAGTTCGATAACCAGCCGGAGCGCTGGGTCGATCTCGCCTGGGATGCGGCGGGTGCGGTCGGCCAGCGGTTCCCGGCCCGGCTCGCCGTCACCATCCTCAATGAAGTGGGCTCGCTCGCCCAAGTAACACAGTTGATTGGCGAACACGGCGGCAACATCGACGCTCTGCAAATGGTGGCACGCGAAGGGGCGCGCGACTTTTTCGATCTCGACATCACAATCGAAGTCCATGACCTCAAGCATCTCAATGAAATCATGGTGGGCTTGCGCGCCAAGAGCCCGGTGAGCACGGTTTCCAGGGTGACGGGCTAGCGATCCTTGTTTATGGATGGTGACGAATCTCCGCAAGAACTCCCTCCCCGCAAGGGGATAGAGATACAGAGAGAACTGAGCGATTTCCGATGCGACACGAAGAAGTTCTCGATGAATTCCGCGCGGCGGGAGCTCTATTGGAAGGCCATTTCATTCTTTCGTCGGGGTTGCACTCCAGCCACTATCTGCAATGCGCCAAGGTTCTGATGGACCCAATACGCGCCGCGCGCCTGTGCGCTGTACTGGCGGAAAAGGTCAGATCGCTCATCGACGCGCCCGTCGAACTGGTCGCTTCTCCCGCCATGGGCGGCGTAGT
>JBGTNZ010000086.1:0-4329 GCA_041742805.1 Aestuariivirga sp. | reverse complement strand
CAAGGTGCGGGCGAGAACACAGTTAATCAACTGAAAAACGAGACCTTTAGTTAGGTATTGGTGGGCCCGCCAGGACTCGAACCTGGAACCAGACGGTTATGAGCCGTCAGCTCTAACCATTGAGCTACGGGCCCCACGCGGAGGCAGTGGCTACAGCAATTTTTCCCGCCATGCTATAGGCTGGGGATGCTCAGCAAACCCCTCTCTCCGGTAGCCGCCGTCGATGCTCTGGAGGACCTCCACGACAAGGCTGCAAGCAGTCTCAAGGCTTGCCTCGACCGGTTTTTCGAGACACGCCAGCCGCCGGCGGCGGCGGAGCGCCAGGGGTTCCGCTACCCCGAACTCATGGTGCATTATGAGTCGCACGGCATCCAGCCCTCGATCGCGCGCGCCTACGCCAAGTTTCAGGGGCCGGGAACCTATGTGACGACTGTGGCCCACCCCGCCCATTTCCGGCCCTATCTGATCGAGCAGCTGACCCATCTGGTGCGCGACTATGGCGCCAGTCTTGAGGTCGGAATCTCGGAACAGGAAATCCCGTACCCCTATGTTCTCGAAAGCGGCGATGATCTGGCGGGCGATGGGACCACCGCGGCAGAACTGGCGCTGCATTTTCCCGTGCCGAAGCTGGCCCTCGTCGGCGATGAAATCGCCGATGGCCAATGGGATCATACGCCGGGCCATGCCTTCCCCTTGGCGCTGTTCGATGCCGTCCGCGTCGACTATTCGCTGAAACGCCTGCAGCACTATACCGGGACGCACTGGAGCACTATCCAGCCGTGGATTCTCCTCACCAACTACCATCGTTATGTCGGCCAGTTCATTGTGCGCGGCATCGAGCAGATCAGCGGTGCTGGACCCTATACGGCGCTGCATCTGCCAGGCGGCGGCATGCTAAAGCGCGGCATGACGCTGGAAGATATGAACCGGATCGTCGAGGCCTCGCTCTGGCACCGCTTCCAGATGCCGGCCTATCATCTTTCGCGCAGCGACGGACAGGGCGGCGTCACGCTGGTCAACATTGGCGTGGGGCCATCGAACGCCAAGAACATCACCGATCATCTGGCGGTACTCCGCCCCCACTGCTGGCTGATGATCGGCCATTGTGGCGGGCTTCGCCAATCCCAACGGATCGGCGATTATGTGCTGGCCCACGCCTATCTCCGGCAGGACCGCATTCTTGACAGCCTGGTGCCGCCGGATATTCCCATCCCCGCGCTGGCCGAGGTTCAGGTGGCCTTGCAGGATGCAGCCGCCGCCGTCACCGGCGAGAGTGGCGAGGCCCTGAAGCAGCGGCTCCGCACTGGCACGGTGGTTACCAACGATGACCGCAATTGGGAACTGCGTTGGTCACAGGAGAGGAGGCGCATCAATCTTTCGCGCGCCATCGCCGTCGACATGGAGTCGGGAACAGTAGCGGCGCAAGGTTACCGCCTGCGGGTTCCCTACGGCACCTTGCTGTGCGTCTCCGACAAGCCGCTGCATGGCGAGATCAAATTGCCGGGAGCGGCCAACGTTTTCTATGATCGCGCCGTGGGCGAACACCTGATGATTGGCCTCGCCGCCATCGAAGCGCTGCGCGGCAAGCTTTCGCAGCTGCATTCCCGCAAGCTCAGAAGTTTCGACGAGCCGCCTTTCCGCTAGCCGTTACGCCGAGGGTCCGGGAACGCGGTTATTGTGCAACCGCCAAAAGAGATAGAGCACCGCCGCCAAGGCTACAGCGGCTGGATTGAGCGATGCCAGAAGGTTTCTCACATTGCCATAGACGGAATTGACGGCGCCGCCCGCCGCATCGCCCATGAGCAAGGCGACCAGCACCATCACGAGAATAAGCTGAAAGAGCAGCGCGATGGCGGACCAGAGAAAATTAATCCACTGCGTCAGCATGATTGAACCCGGAGATCCGCTCAGGATCTCCGGACCCTCATCTCATTTACGCGCGACGGCGACGTTCCGGTTCGTGAACAGCCACATGATGAGACCCAGGACGACGAGGCCCACCAAGCCGTTGGAACCGAGTTTACCGACGAGGCCGGTGAGATTGTCCACGACCGAACCGAAGAACGGCAATGTGCCCCCGACCAGAATCGACATCACGATGGCCAGCGCGATGAGCACCAGGCCGATATCGATCAACTCCCGCACAACGTTTCTTGCATGTCCAAACACGTCCATATTTCCCCTCCATTCGCTGTTGCGAATCACTTGCGCAGCTTGCCACATTTTCGCCCGCTTTGCACGTGCCCTTGCGTGCCTGCCTGAACGAGTCAGCCGGGAGTCCCTTGATGAATCGCAAATTACTGGCCGCCGCCCTCATTGCCGCCGTGGCGCAAATGCCCGCTTTCGCCGATGACACGAAAGCGCCGCGCACCATGTCGCTGGCCGGTCACGGCGAAGTCCGCGTGGCGCCAGACATGGCTCTCGTGACAATCGGCGTTACGACCCAGGCCGATACCGCCGCCGATGCGCTCAAGGCCAACACCGGAGCGATGCAGGCCGTGTTGGCTTCTCTTAAGGAGGCCGGGATCGAGGACAAGGATGTTCAAACCTCGAATTTTACCGTGCAGCCCCGTTATGATTACAACACCGCTAACCAGCCGCCCCGTCTTGTGGGCTATGATGTCTCCAACAATGTGACTGTCGCGGTGCGGAAGCTTGACGGCCTTGGCGCAATCCTCGACAAGGCGGTATCGGCGGGGTCAAACCAGATCAACGGCGTCCTGTTCCGGGTCGACAAACCCGATGCCGCCATGGACGAGGCGCGCCAGCTTGCCGTAGCCGATGCCGCTCGCAAAGCCAGGGTGTATGCCGGCGCGAGTGCCGTGGCATTGGGCGATATCCTGTCGATTTCCGAGAGTTTTGGCATCCAGCCACCCATTCCGCTCGATAGCCAGATGATTGCCCGGGCCGAGAAAGCTCCCGACGTCCCCATCGCCCGGGGCGAGCAGGTGATTTCCGTCGATGTGAACATCGTCTGGGAAATCAAATAAAATTTATCCTGCTGCCATTCCCTGGCTCGAAGTCTGTGGTAGTTTTCTGGGATGCCCGTCTGCGAACGCGACCCGTGGCGATTGCAATTCTTCGAAAACGTTCCGTGCCCGGATGATATCCTGATTCCAACCGACGATGCGGATTCCTGGAACTGGTATCCCGACCATCGCTGGGTCTACGACAAACTGAGGATCGCCGCCAGTCAAGGTTTGGCAAATGGCCCCCATGGCGTGACGCCGCCGCATTTCCCGGTGTTTTCCAAGCCGCTGATGAACATGAAAGGCATGGGCATCGGCAGCCGCGTCATCGCCACGGCGGCGGAATTGGACCACGCCTATCAGCCGGGCCACATGTGGATGGAGCTCTTACGCGGCCCCCATGTCTCGACCGATTGCGCCGTGCAGGAGGGCCGCGCCGTGTGGAGCCGTCATGCCAGCGCCGAGACGTGGACCAACGGCATGTTCAAATCCTGGACCATTCATGCTGACGCCAACCCGCCGCTCGAGCGTTACCTCTGGGATTGGGTTGATAAACATATGGCTGGCTATACCGGCATGATGAATTTCGAAACCATCGGCGGGCGCATCATCGAAGTTCATCTGCGTTTTGCCGATCAGTGGTGCGATCTCTATGGCGCGGGCTGGGTCGATGCCCTGGTTCGCCTCTACGAAAAGGGCAAGTGGGATTTTGAGGATAGCGGGCGCAAGGATGTATATTCGGTTCCGCTGTTTGCCAGGCACGGTAATGGTTTTTCGCACCCCTCTCCCGAACATCAGGCGCGCATCCGCGCCATGGCCCATGTCACGAGCCTGCAAATCACCTTTCACGAAAGCAAGGATCCAGCCGACCATCCCATGCCGCCGGGGGGTTTTCGCCTTGGAATCGTCAATTGCACGGATTTGGAGGCGGGCGTTGCGGCAAGACTCGAACTGGCCAAGGCCTTTCCGCCGCAATCGGTAATCCTGCCTGATTGAATGAGCGCTCCCACCAGTTCGTCACCCCGGCGAAAGCCGGGGACCAGCTTTGACAAACCTTGGTCTTTGACACCGTTCGTTGAAAGCTGGATTCCGGCTTTCGCCGGAATGACGGGAGCTTGGAAGAGGGTTTGGGGGAACCGATGCCGTTCAAAACCGTTACCGGAATACGGAGGTTCCTATGAAACGACTTTCAAACAAAACCCGTGTGCTGGTGGCCGATGGCGGGCGGGGCCTCGTGCTCCGCAATGACGGCGATGCGGAATTCCCCAATCTGAAGGTGGTCCGCTCCTATGGGCAGGACAACCCCGCGACCCATGAGCAAGGCACCGACAAGCCAGGGCGCACCAATGAAAGCATGGGC
>JBGTNZ010000085.1:0-5089 GCA_041742805.1 Aestuariivirga sp. | reverse complement strand
TGCGAAATCATCGGGCCCTCCGAGATCAGGCAGCATCATCCCTTCCTTGAAACCTTTGGCGTCAAGGCCGCTTTCCGCACCGTGAACGACGGGCATGTGGCGCCCGCCGACATCACCAACGCCATGGCGGCGGGTGCCCGCCAGCTTGGCGCCGAAATCTATCGCCGCACGCGTGTTAGGGACATCAAGCGCTTGAGTACCGGCGAATGGCTTGTGGTGACGGACAAGGGCGATATCATTTGCGAGCATGTGGTGAATGCCGCCGGTTCCTATTGCGATGCCGTGGGTGCCTGGACCGGCCACAAGGTGCCCATCGCCAACATGCTGCACCATTACGTGATCACCGAACCCTTGAAGGAGCTGATCGACCTTGCGCCCGAGCTTCCGGTGGTGCGCGACCCCTATGCGCACGCTTATATTCGCGAGGAGACGAACGGCATTCTGGTCGGCCCCTATGAAACGGCGACCGCTCACGTTTGCTGGGATGGCGCGCCGCCCGCCTGGGATTTTGAAAACGAGCTGGTAGCGCCCGAGCTCGACCGCCTCATTCCATGGCTCGAGCGTGCCACCGAACGCATGCCGCTGTTCGGCCAAACGGGACTCAAATCTATAGTGTCGGGCGCCATCACCCATACGCCGGATGGCGTTTATCTCTCGGGTCCAGCACCGGGGCCGAAGAACTACTGGATGCATTGCGGTGCTTCGATCGGCATCTGCCAGGGCGGCGGCGCTGGAAAATATCTCGCCCAATGGATGGTGCACGGCCAGGCCGAGATCAATATGCGCGAATTCGATCCGCGCCGCTTCGGCAATTGGGCTTCGAAGGACTACACCGCGGAGGTGGCCGTCGCCGACTATCACCGCATGTATTACTGCTACAAACCGGCCGAACAGCATGAGGTGGGCCGGGGCTTGCGCGCGTCATCGCTGCATGACCGGCTCAAGTCGGAGGGCGCCCAGTTTAGCCAAATCTTCGGCTGGGAGCGGCCGCGCTGGTATGACAAGTCAGGCGAGGGCGAAAAATTTTCCTTTCGCCGCTCGAATTGGTGGGGACCGGTGCGCGAGGAGGCCCTCGCGGTCCGCGAACGCGTCGGCCTCATGGACCTTTCGACCTTTGCGAAATTCGATGTGAGGGGCAAGGATGCTCACGGGTTCCTCGATCGCATCTGCGCCAACAAAATTCCAACAAGGGACGGCGCTATCGTCCTCGGCCATCTGCTCAATGCCAACGGCTTCATTGAATCGGAAATCACCGTCACCCGCTTGGGGCCGGAACATTTTTATGTGCTGTCCGCGGCGGCTGGCCAGCTTCACGATTTCGATCAATTGAACTGGCGCAAGCAGGAAGGCGAGCGCGTCACCATCACCGATGTCACCGATGACTATGGCGTGCTCGTGCTGGCGGGGCCTCGGGCGCGCGACGTTCTTGCGGAATGCACAAAGGCCGATCTTTCCAATGGGCGGTTCCGCTGGCTCACCGGCAAAGAATCCGAAGTTGCAGGCGTCAAGGGCGTGCGGCTGCTGCGCGTCAACTATGTTGGCGAACTCGGCTGGGAACTGCATGTGCCCATGACGGATATGCCGAAAGTTTTTGAAGCCCTGATGGCGGCAGGCTCGCCCCATGGCATCCGGCTCTTCGGCATCTATGCGATGAACTCACTTCGCATGGAGAAGGCCTATCGCGGCTGGGGTTCGGAACTTACATCGGAAGTCGATATGTTCGAGGCTTCGATGGAACGCTTCGTCCGTCTCGAGAAGGAAGAGTTCATCGGCAAGGCATCGAGCCTCTCCAAGCAGCAGCGCGGCCCCAGCACAAAATTGATTTACATGGAAGTGGACAACACAGACTCAGATTGCGTGGGCAATGAGCCAGTTTATCGAAACGGCAATGCCGTAGGCGTCACCACGTCGGGCGCGTATGGCCATGCGGTCAACAAATCCCTGGCCTTTGCCTATGTGGAACCGCAGTTCTCCGCACCCGGAACCCCGCTGGAGGTTCTGGTGTTTGGCGAGCGCCGCGCCGCCCGGCTCATTGCGGAGCCGGCCTGGGACAAAGGCAACGCAAGGCCGCGTTCCTAAAGCCCCGTCATCTTCGCAGTTGCCGGTGGGAACTGCTCCCACGACTGGCCGGCGGCCACGATGCAGGACAGGCCGTTCGGATGGGTCACCAGCATGGTCCAGGTTCCCGCCTTGGAGACGAACAGCTCAACGAGATTTTTCTGCCCGGCAATGCCGAAGGCGGAAGGCTCCTCCTGATAGTTTTTGGCCAAGGTCTCGATGAATTTGGCGCGCACGCCGCAGGCCGATTGGGCCTCCGCCGGCACGGCCCAAAGCATTGCCGAAGCCAGCAACAAAGCTGGTAAGTAAAAGCGGTGTTCAGACATAAAACCTCCTTGTCTCGCCATCCGGGGCGCCGCTGGAGGTTTTTTTATCCCCTCAGATCAGGCGGGGCCCGGAGCGAGTGTTCTGATACAGTCGAACATTCGTAGCTCCGATTACTCACGACTCATCAGGTTGGACTCCAAAAGTTAACAAATTGCGAATTGCGCTCCGATGCCCTACCAGCCTGGACATGGCGCCACCCGCAACGCTCCTCCAGAATCGGCCGGTCGCGGGCATCGCCTTGATGCTGGCCGCCATGGCCATCCTGCCGTTCCTCGATGTCGTGGCGAAGATACTGGGCGAACAGGGCCTGCCGGTCATGCAGGTCGTGTGGGCGCGCATGGCCTTCGGCTGCCTGTTGACGCTTCCTTTTGCGCTCCTTCAGGGCGGCCTCAGCAGCCTCGCTCCCGCGATGCCGGTGGTGCACGGCTTTCGGGCGGCCTTTCTCATCGCCGCCACCGGCTTCTTTTTCTGGGCCCTGCATTATTTGCCAATCGCCGATACGCTGGCGATTTTCTTCGTTCAGCCGCTGGTGGTCACCATGCTGTCGCCTCTGGTGCTCGGTGAAAAGGTTGGAGTGCAGCGCTGGAGTGCCGTCATCGTGGGTTTCATCGGTACGCTGATCATCATCCGGCCGGGGTTCCAGGAGCTCAATCCCGGTGTTCCCATGGCTCTGGCCTCTGGAACCGCGCTCGCCATCTACATGCTGATGACGCGGAAGATCGCGGGAAGCGCCGGCGCGATGGTAACGACCTTCCACACCAATCTTGCGGGCACGCTGCTCACCAGCCTGGTTGTGATCTTCATCTGGGAAACGCCGACGGCCTCGCAATGGGTTCTGTTCGTCACCCTGGCCTTTATCGCGGGCCTCGGCCACTATCTCATCGTGCGCGCCTATGACTATTCCGAGGCCTCGCTGCTGGCGCCGCTTGCCTACACCGAAATGATCGCGGCAGTGGCCGCCGGCTGGTGGTTCTTCGGCGATTTTCCCGACATGTGGACCTTCGTGGGCGTCGCCATCCTGATCGCCTGCGCCATATACATTTCCGTTCGCGAGCGCATCCACAATATCCCTCCGCCGAGGGAATTCGAGCAGCCTTAATGACTCTCCTCTCCCTTGGAAGAGGGAATGTCGCTACACCTCCTTCGCCACCCCTTCGACCAAGGGAACAAAGCGCACGGCGGTGAGATGTTCGGTATCGTAGCCCTTCTCCGTGCGGGTGAGCCGGTAGAGGTCTTGCTTGCCGGGCTTTTCTTCCAGCGGGATGACCATGATGCCCTCCGGGGTCAGTTGCTCGATCAGCGCCGGTGGGATCTCCTTGGCCGCCGCCGTCACGATAATGCGGTCGAAGGGCGCCTGCTGGGGCAGGCCCTTGATGCCATCTCCGACGATTTGCGTGATGTTGCCGATCTTCAACTCCTTGAAGCGGGCGCCGGCGGATTTGGCCAGCGTCCGGTAGCGCTCCATCGTGAAAAGGCGGCGGCAGAGCTGGCTCAGGATCGCCGCCTGATAGCCGGAGCCGGTGCCGATCTCCAGCACCTTGTGCCGCGCCTCGACCTTGAGGCGGTCGGTCATGAGGCCAACGATGAAAGGCTGGCTGATGGTTTGGCCGCAGGCGATGGGGAGCGCCTGATCGGCGTAGGACTGATCGGCGAAAGCGGGCTCCACGAAAAGTTCGCGCGGAACCCGCTCGATCGCCTCCAGCACCCGCATGTCGCGCACACCTTGATTGCGGAGCGACATGATGAGCTGGATCTTGCGGTGATCCATTCAGGGGCCGTCGAGCACCTGGCGCAGCGCCTCCATGGCCTCCACCTGGGTAAGATTCATGTGGAGCGGCGTGACCGAGATGCGCTTGTTGAATACAGCCCACAGATCGGTTCCCACCGGCGGATTGCCGCGCTCGCGCTTGAAGCCCAGCCAATAGTAATTGCGGCCGCGCGCATCGATGCGCTCATCCAGAACAAGCAGGTTCTGGTCGCGCTTACCCTGGCGCGTCACCTCGATGCCCTGCAACTCATCGGCGCGGCAATCGGGGAAATTCACGTTGATCAGCACGCCCGGCCCAAACTCCATCCCCGCCAGCTTCTTGACCAGCGCCGCGCCATGATGTTCTGCCACCGCATAGCTGAAACCATTGCCGTGAATGCCGGTGACCTGCGAGAGCGCGATTGACTTGAAGCCGAGGCTAGTCCCCTCCATGGCGGCGGCGATGGTGCCGGAATAGGTCACGTCGTCGGCGATGTTTTGACCGCGATTGACTCCCGAGAGCACAAGATCGGGGTTGCCCGGCATGATCTTGCGCACCGCCATCACCACGCAATCCGTGGGCGTGCCCGCCACTTCGAAACGCTTGGGCTCGATCTCGCGATAACGGATCGGATCGGCAAGCGATAACGAATGTCCCGCTCCAGAATGCTCCTCCGCCGGAGCGACAACCCAAACGTCATCCGCGATCGAACGCGCCATCCCTTCCAGCGTCTCAAGGCCTGGCGCATGGATACCGTCATCGTTGGTCACGAGAATGCGCATCAGGGCCTCGAGATTTTTTCTTGGCTGCCCATGTAAGGCCGCAAGACATCGGGAATCGCGACGCTGCCATCGGCGTTTTGGCAATTCTCAAGAATAGCGATCAGCGTGCGGCCCACCGCAAGGCCCGAGCCATTGAGCGTGTGGACATAGCGCGTGCCCTTGCCATCGGCCGGC
>JBGTNZ010000084.1:0-6742 GCA_041742805.1 Aestuariivirga sp. | reverse complement strand
AGGGGGGAAGGGGAAGTTCTCACACGAACTCCATGATTACCGCGTCGACAGCGAGGCTGTCGCCTTTTTTGGCGTTCACTTTTTTTACTGTCACATCGCGCTCGGCGCGGAGGATGTTCTCCATCTTCATCGCTTCGACGATGGCGAGCGGCTCGCCGGTCTTCACCTCCTGTCCCTCGCCCACGGCTATCGCGATGACGAGGCCCGGCATGGGGCATAGAAGTTTCTTCGACGTGTCCGCCGCCGTCTTCTCCGGCATGAGCTTCACAAGCTCCGCCTCACGCCGCGTGAACACATAAGCATCGACTGTCGCGCCGCGATGGCTCAGCCTGTAGCCATTGAGAATGGGGCGCACCTGCACGCTAACATCCTGGGCGGAAATCTCGCCCCGGAACACCGGATGCCCGGGGGCCCAGCCACTTTGATCGGCGATGTAGTCCGTCTCAGCCGTCACCTCCACGTCGCGCCATTCCTGGCCGAGTTTGACCACGCGCTGCTCCGCGTGGCGCGCAATATTGCCGTTCATTTGCGTGTTGATCCTGCGCTTGCGGCGATTTTCGACATGATCGAGAATCGTTGCGACCTTCGACAGCGTGGCAGATAGTTCAGGCGTCAGCGCGGCGCCGTGAAAACTATCGCCGAATTCCTCGGTTATAAAACCCGTCGACAGGGTGCCCGTGATCCAGCGCGGGGTTTGCATGATGGCGGACAAGAACGGCACATTGTGCTGGATGCCGTCGATGTAGAAGCCGTCAAGCGCCGCCGCCATCGCCATGATCGCATCGCCGCGGGTGGCGGCGTGGGTGCACAGCTTGGCGATCATCGGATCATACCAGATCGAAATCTCGCCGCCTTCATAAACGCCGGTGTCGTTGCGCACGGTGATGCCGTTGGCATTTTGCTCCGCTGGCGGACGATATTTGACCAGCCGCCCTGTCGAGGGCAGGAAGCCCCGATAAGGGTCTTCCGCGTAAATGCGGCTTTCGATGGCCCAGCCTTTGAGTGTCACATCCTTCTGCGTGATCGCCAGCTTTTCCCCGGCGGCCACGCGGATCATCTGCTCGACGAGATCGATGCCGGTCACCAGTTCCGTCACCGGATGCTCGACTTGCAGGCGCGTATTCATTTCGAGGAAGAAAAACGATTTGTCCTGGCCGGCTACGAACTCCACCGTTCCCGCTGAATCGTATCCAACGGCCCGGGCCAGTGCTACCGCCTGTTCACCCATGGCGGCCCGCGTCCTGGCATCGAGCAGCGGCGAAGGCGCCTCCTCCACGACTTTTTGATTGCGGCGCTGAATCGAGCATTCGCGCTCGCCCAAGTGGATGTTGTTGCCTTGCTTGTCGCCCAGCACCTGAATTTCGATGTGACGCGGATTGACGATGAATTTCTCGATGAACACGCGGTCATCGCCAAAGGATGATTTAGCCTCCGATTTGGCGCGGACAAAACCATCCTTCACCTCCGCCGCCGTGTGCGC
Source organism: Aestuariivirga sp. (assembly GCA_041742805.1). GTDB lineage: Bacteria > Pseudomonadota > Alphaproteobacteria > Rhizobiales > Aestuariivirgaceae > Aestuariivirga. Next base: position 5,262 of record JBGTNZ010000084.1, on the reverse strand, counting down.
GATGCGCATGCCCTTGCCGCCGCCGCCGGCCGAGGCCTTGATCATCACCGGATAGCCGATGCCGCCGGCAATTTTCACGGCTTCCTCGGCATCTTCGATGACGCCGAGGTGACCGGGAACGGTTGAAACCCCGGCCGCGGCTGCCGCCTTTTTCGATTCAATCTTGTCGCCCATGGCATCGATGGCGTGGGGGTTGGGGCCAATGAAGGCGATGCCCGCTTCAGCGAGCGCTCTAGGGAATGCGGAACGCTCGGAAAGAAAACCATAACCAGGATGGACTGCATCAGCGCCGGTCTGGCAGCAGGCCGCTACGATATTGTCGATCGACAGATAGGATTGCGCCGCCTGAGGCGGCCCGATGTGAACTTTCTCGTCTGCCATCTCGACATGGAGCGAGCGGGCGTCGGCATCGGAATATACGGCGACGGTTGCGATCCCCATTTTGCGCGCCGTTTTGATCACGCGGCAGGCAATCTCGCCGCGATTGGCGATTAAAATCTTCTTGAACATTCCGCGCCCCCTCGATTTCAAGGCTTGTAGCAAGCGTTGCCCGGGCGGGCTATAGGGCGGCGATGACCGAGACCAACGACCTGCTCTATGGCATCCACCCGGTGGCGGAGGCGCTCAAGAATCCAAAGCGGGGTTTCGTTTCGCTGCTGGCATCGAAGAATGCCGCCGATCGTATTGCCGCGGAGATTGCGGCAGCGCGGATCGAGCCGGAAATTATTCATCCCCGCGATCTCGACAAGCGCCTTGGTTCCGATGCGGTGCACCAGGGTTTGCTCCTGGAAGCAAAGCCCCTCGCCCAGCCCCGCCTCGACCAGATCGAGAAATCCGGCATCGTGGTGTTGCTCGACCAGGTGACCGACCCCCATAATGTGGGAGCAATCCTCCGCACCTGTGCTGCCTTCCGGGTCATGGCCCTTGTTGCCACGGCGCGCCACAGCCCGGAAGGCTCAGGTGTGCTGTTCAAATCCGCCTCGGGCGCCTACGAGCATGTGCCCTACGTCAAGGTAACCAATCTCGCTCGCGCCATGGAAGAGCTGAAAACCTATGGATTCCAGCTAATTGGGCTCGACAGCAAAGCTTCCGCATCAATATCTGAGATTGACCGCACCCCACCACTTGCCATCGTCATGGGCGCTGAGGGCAAGGGCCTCCGCCAGTTGACCCGCACGAGCTGCGACCAGCTCATGAGGCTTGACCTCGAAGGCCCGATCAAAAGCCTCAACGTCTCCAACGCCGCGGCCATCGCCCTTTATGCGCTGACGCGGTAGTCTTGCGGCTCACGCCGCGAAGCCCTAGAAAACCGCGCGGGCGCCGGCTTAGCTCAGTTGGTAGAGCACCTGATTTGTAATCAGGGGGTCACAGGTTCGAGTCCTGTAGCCGGCACCAATACAACCAACAGTCTAGACACTTCTTTTGACACGCCTAACTCGGGGGCCGGCTTTTGTGTGCGACAGCCTCCCCAGAATCAATCCAAGAATCCATGATCCCGCCCAGAAAGGGATCCCGAACCGGCGAAAAAATAGCGGTCCAAAGAGAAGAAGAAGCAATTTACGCATCGCTGAGTACCTCTCGCTAAAGTATTAGCGTGAAACGGTAGAGCAGCTCCGTTAGTTCCATAGAGTTGCGGGCAGCAACAAGAACCAAATCGATTGCGGCTGAAAGACCGGAGCGACTACGTCACCCGTTGTTTGCTTTAAGCTTGAGCCAAGCCGTATGGACATTTTCCCTGAGGTGTCCCCATTCGCGTGCGGCAACATCCCAGTTAACAATCATACCTGAGGTGCTGGCGCTCGTGCCGTTAGAGATTGTTGGTGTTGCCAGGGAATCATGTACGTAAACAGCGGCAATGGTCAGCAAGCAACCAAGAATCATTCCGAAAAACATTCGCATGTTTGACCTCCTCATCCCCAACGCGATCTAGCGCTCGGAGTTCCTTCGGGTCAGAGGTTGAAGGAGCTTGCGCCGCTTTAATGGGGAGGTTAAACGGGCCACCGATTCAGGAACGACAATGATTCGCGCATCTGTTCTTCAGCTGCAATCTCAAACCTGCGTCCATGTTTGGATCGAGGATGGAGAGAAGTGTCTCGCCGGTTATACCACGGAGCGCTACCCCGTGGTCGACGAATGGGAACAGCCATTATATTGCGTGGAGTGCGGCGAGACTATTCTGAGGTGGGTAGGTTTCGAGTTAGACAGAGGCAGCTAGACGTTTTAGGCGATGCGCTTAGAAATCGCCCGGCTCATGCCTTCCAACCACAGGTTCGAGTCCTGCAGCCGGTACCAAGATCAGTTGAAACGCCTGAGCTTCAGGACAAGGCTGAGGGTGGTCAAGGCAATCGAAGCGCCGACAACTCCGGATACGAGCGGCGCCAGAACAGGGCTTCCCGGCACAAGCTCTCCCCATCTCAGGAAGAACATCCCGGCCGTGCACGCACCCGCCGCGCCTACCAACCAATAGGCGGGATTTGGCAAAACCACCTCCTCGCCCACACGCAATGTCTCGAGCCAGCCGCATACGGCGCCGACCGCGAGCCAGATAGCAATCGAAAGAATGGGGACGCCAAGCATTTCCATGTGCGGGTTGCCTCCTCGAATTAGGTTAATTGGTTGCCTGTGCGGCCCGCTCGATACGATAGGTTCTGTTGGCTGGGAAGGGCCCGGAAAGAGTATCCTTCTGCCCGGTGGACCAATCAACCTCGATGCGGGAAACCGCCGCATGATGAGCCAGGCCGAAGTGGATGTAAGGCGCGTCGTATGAGCCGAACCCGCCGCTTAACTGGAGTTCGCGCACCTGCATGCGGCTTTCATTTTCCCCGTAAAAAATCCGTATCTTGCTGCCGATCCCGAAGCGGTTTCCCGCCTGGTCGCGAAGTTCTACCTTGATCGCATTGGAGTCCTGATTGTTGTTCCAATAGGCGATGAGCGGACCGTTTTCGCTGGCCGCCACCATGTCGATGTCGCCATCATTGTCGAAATCGGCCGCGGCGGCGCTGCCGACGATGGCATAATCCTCAAATCCCGATTCACGCGTCTGGTTCGCAAATTTGAGCGAGCCTTTATTGCGCAAATAAATCTTTGAGGGCGATACCTCCTGAAGGCCCCAGAAACCGTTGAAGATGATAACATCCTGCAACTCGGAATTGGCGGAGGCGATTGCTTTTACATCCCAGCTCCAGCCTCCAATGTCGAAACCCGCTGCTTTCGCGATGTCGACAAACTTGCCGTCCTCGCCCGGGGTCAGCAGAACATTGCGCCCGCGGATTTGTGGAATGTCGTTCTCATAGATGAGGCCCTTGGGTTCCTTCTTGCTTTCGAACATGGTCCTGCAATGGGTCTTCTGCCTGATGAATTGATCGCGAATGCGCTCGCACAATTTCGGCCGGTTCTGCTTGACGGCGATGTCCCTCATGATCATCGCCTTGCACTCTCTCATTTCCTCTTCCGGCATTGCCGCGCAGTTCCCCACGGAATTGAGATCGAGCGAGAAAACGCCAAGCCTGTACCAGGAGCGGATATCGATGTTCGCCTGGCAAGCGGTCCGGTCGTCGGGACGCTCGATGTCCGAACAAGACTCCGCCCAAGGCCGCGTCAGCAGCCGGTTGGTCATATTGTCGGCCGTGCCCGCGATTTGCGACAACAGCATTTCCATCTTGCCGTTATTATCGAGATCGGCTGTCTTGATGGACATTGTTGTGTGCGTGGTCACCGGAACAATTCCGTCTTGCCGCGTAATTTTTTTCAACCCGCCTTTTCCGTCGCCGAAGAAGAAGTTGTCAGGCTGGTTGAAGTCGTTGGCCTCGGCATAGTCCAGAAGTCCGTCCATATTAAAATCGCTGAATAGTATGCTCAGCGTGTCTCCGTACTCTGCCGGAACGGTAAAGAAACGATCGCCGCTCAGACGGCCGAGATCGTTGAAGACAATGCGGTTTTCGTCCCTTTCCGTGGGCAGCCTGCCCATTCGCGTACCCTGATGATTGCCAAGGGCCAGATCGAGATACCCATCCCTGTCTAAATCGCCGAAACCCGCGACAAGCGAAACCAAAGCGTTCGGTTGGTTTGTTATGGGTTTGAGGCTGCCGGCATCGAATTCGCCATTGTTGTTTCTAAGCCAGAAATTACCTTCGAGGTAAGTGGCCACATAAAGATCGATCCAGCCGTCATTGTCGATATCGGCGGGAGCGGTGTTGAAAATAACCTTGCCGGCAAGCCCCGGCACATCGAACGGCCGTTTGGCGAAATTGCCTGTGCCGTCGTTCATAAAAATGAAAATCCCCTCCACGTTGTCGATCGAAGAAACAATGACGTCATCATCGCCGTCGTTGTCGATGTCGGCCGCCGCCACGCTGCCGGGGGTGAAGTTGAACGGCGTGAACATGCTCTTCATGCTGAACTTGTTTGGCCGGTCGATGCCGCGATGCCAGGCTTCCATGCGGGTGAACAGTTTTTCAGCCGCGGGCGAGCGCCCGGCAAACCCGGCTGAGGTCATCACAAGTCCGGAGTTTTTGCCATCGGACTTGAAGGTGACCGCTTCTTCAGCGTGCGCAGGAGAGACGAGACTGAAACCATCGAACGCCCGGCCCAGCGTCTTCAGAACCTGCTCGGCTTTCCAGTTACTGTAAAGCTCGGTGCCAATGCCCCCGGCGACGCCGGTGGCCACGATGGCCGCGGCGACAAGCATCGCGGCTTTCGACGAGATCGTCTGGCTGACGATCATGAAGGAGTAGATGCTGAAGCTGCCAAGCGTCATCAGCAGCACCATCACCAAGCCCACGGGGAGGCCGCCGTTGAGAAGCACGGCCGCCAGTACGATGTCGAATGCCATGGGAACTGGTGCGAAGATGCCGACGAGAGCGACGATGAGCAGCGTGGCGATGTTCACCTGCACATCGGTCAGATGTTCGAACGGCACGAAAGTGGCGACCGTCGCGCCGAGGAATCCAGCGAGGATCATCAAGGGAACCGTCATGCGGGCGATGTACCAAAAATCCTGCAGGAAATCCCGCAGGAAGCCGAGAATCCCATGGCCAAGATTTTCAGCCCTGTTCGCACCGGCCTGGACAGGATTGATGATGCAGGAATCAACCGAGGCGTCCGCGACTTGCAGTTGCCGTTTTGGCAAAGTCCGGCAGATCAGCGGCACAGCCACGAGAACGATGGCCAGGGTCAACAGCATTTTCGTAGCGGCCAGGTAAAATGGCAGCAGGGAAAACGCCATGGTGACCACGATGACATTGAACGTGGGTGATGCGATCA
>JBGTNZ010000083.1:0-5781 GCA_041742805.1 Aestuariivirga sp. | reverse complement strand
TCCATGGCGGCGAGCACCACGGATTTATCGATCGATTTTTCGCGCGCCACCGCATCGGCGATCTGCAAAAGCTCGATCCGGTTGGCGCTCACGGCGGGTTCAGCCATTGTGGTCATTCCTCTCTACAGTGATTTTGTCTTCGTCGATTTCGGCGCCATCGGCGTAAGCATGGGTGGGCAAACGCCGTTTGGCCGCTGCAATCAATTCATCGGTCAGCACCAGATTGGCGGACGCGATGTCCGCGAACGGCACACCCACCAGCAGCGGTTCATTGCCGGCCTGTGGATCGTCGATGTAGAGGCGGACTTCGCCATCATGGAAACCTTCCAGTTCGCCGCGAAAGCGCTTGCGGCCCGCCACCGGCACGGCCATTTCGATCTTCACTTCATGGCCTTTCCAAATTTCAAAATCGGACGCCCTGACCAGCGGCCGGTCGATGCCGGGCGAGGAGACTTCGAGGTGATAGCGCGTGGGCACCACATCCTCGACATCGAGCACCGGCGATATGGCGCGGCTCAGCTTCTCGCAGTCATCGATGGTAAAGGTGCCGTCCGGCCGCTCCGCCATGATCTGCAAGGTCGACCCGCTCATTTTGACGCGCACCAGCCTAAGCCCCATGTCCTGCAACAGGGGCTCGGCCAGGGCCGCGACCCGAAGTGCGGGTCCGGTTTCGCGTGTCAGCCGTGGTTCGTCCATGGTCCTTCAGGCAATAAAAAAAGCGGGTCCCGGGCTGGGACCCACTCTCATGACCGCCACCTCAAGTGGCTATGTGAGTGAACCTAAGTTGAGGCTCATATACGCTTGCCGGACATCGATTGCAACTACCCGGATAACAGCGCCGTCTAGGAATTATTTCCCATGTGTTCTGGATACCATAAAATTCCAAACCATGGCATCCAGATCGGGATGACTCCGGGCGGGGGACCCGGCCTTGCTTATGTCAGTTCAAGAGTCGGGATTTTGGAGACGTCCGTCGTCTGCTGGGCTTCCCACAGGTCATGGGCAGCCTGCATGTTGAGCCAGAGCCTCGGACCATTGCCGCAGAGCTTACCGATCCGGACGGCCATACGCGGCGTGATCGGCTGCTTGCAATCGAGAATGTCGTAGAGCGTCTGGCGGGATACGCCGAGCAGCCTCGCGATCTCTGTCTTGCTCTTGCCCGAAGCGGGCAGAACCGTTCCAGCCAATATCTTGCCCGGCGGCGTGGGCCTCCGGGTCTTGTTGCGGACTGCGGTAATCTCGGCCATGGCATTACTCCTCGCATTCAAAGGTGATAGCAGGGCGCCATTAGGCACTGTCATGCTCATGTGGAAATGACGCCGGGACAGGTCCGCCAGCAAAAGCCATCCCGTAATTTTTGCCCCGCCAATTTTGTTTGCGTGCCTCTTTGCGCGATTCAAAGATCAACGCAATCCGTCGTGGATGTCCCTTTTCCTCTAACAAAACTTCCTCAAATCCACTATTTTGCCACCAAATTCGGAAGGCTCGCTCTTCTTTATGGGGTGAAGATATACCCAGCCGCCAATTACTTCTCTCGCCTCATTCACGGTGATGTCCCAACAGCAGGTGCGGTACTTATGCGTGTCGCGATCAACCACCGATAGCCTGTGGAACCCGCTACCTTCCGCTCACATTTGAAATGGATCGACTTCAAGGCACTTCCGCCAATACTTGTCCAGAGACACTACCAGATCTCAAACTTAGAAACTATCCTGGCTCAGGAAGGAGAGACCGAAATGTCAGATACGCGGGCTCCCTGCCCTCGCGGCGGGCCTTGATTTCGTAGCGTGTTTGTATCCAGTCCTCGAATGGGTCTGATGGATCGTCCTCCTCGCGAAAACCTCCGTGTACGGATATATGTTCGCGGGTCCAGTCCACGTAATCAGCGATGTCGCTGGCGAAGAGGAAGAGGCCACGGGGTTTGAGCAGGCGGTGGAATTGGGCGAGGGTTTCGGCGTTGACGAAGCGGCGTTTGGCGTGGCGGGCTTTGGGCCAGGGATCAGGGTAAAGGAGATAGATGCGATCGAGCGAGGCGCCGGGGAGGGTTTCCAGCAGGTAGCGGGCGTCGCCGTCGTGGATGCGGATGTTGGCGAGGCGTTTTTCTTCGATGAGCGCCAGGAGTTTGGCGACGCCGTTGAGGAAGGGTTCGGCGCCGATGAAGTTTATGTCCGGGTGGAGTTTCGCCTGATGGGCCAGATGTTCGCCGCCGCCGAAACCGATTTCGAGCCAGGTTTCTTCAACGTCATTCCGGCGATCGCCGGAATCCATGTCAAGGCTGGACCCCAGCTTCTCGCCTTGGCGAAGCTGAAGCTTCGCTTCGGCGCAGCCAGGTCGCTGGAGTGACGATTCCTCCTCTTCGTCATTCCGGCGAAAGCCGGAATCCATGTCAGAGATGGACCCCAGCTTTCGCTGGGGTGACGGAAATTGTGAAGGGGGTGACGGAAATTGTGATTGAGGTGACGGGAATGGGGTGGAGGGGTCGAAGCGGAGCTTGGGTAGCAGTTCGGCGATGAGCTGCAAATGATGAGACCTGAGCGCGTGTCCCTTGCGCCGCCCGTAGAACTGGTGACGCGGGACCGGCTCCTTCACTTCACCGCGGCTTTGAGGGCTTTCGTGAGGTCGGTTTTTTCCCATGAGAAGCCGCCGTCGGGTTCCGGCGCGCGGCCGAAATGACCGTAGGCGGCGGTGCGGGCATAGATGGGGCGGTTGAGGCCCAGATGCTTGCGGATGCCGCGGGGGCTCAGGTCCATGACTTTGGCGATGGCTTTTTCCAGCGCCGATTCCTTCACCTTGCCGGTGCCGTGGGTATCGACATAGATCGACAGCGGCTTCGCCACGCCGATGGCGTAGGAGAGTTGGATGGTGCAGCATTTGGCGAGCCCCGCGGCCACCACGTTTTTCGCGAGATAGCGCGCGGCGTAGGCGGCCGAGCGGTCGACCTTGCTCGGGTCCTTGCCGGAGAAAGCGCCGCCGCCGTGGCGGGCTGCGCCGCCATAGGTGTCGACGATGATCTTGCGGCCGGTGATGCCGGCATCGCCATCGGGGCCGCCGATGAAGAATTTGCCGGTGGGGTTCACATGCCAGACCGTGTCCCTGGTGATCCAGCCCTTGGGTAGCGCCTTCACCACATAGGGCTTCACAAGTTTGAAGACATCCTTCGAGGTGAGGGTTTCGTCCGTGTGCTGATGAGATACCACGATCTGGGTCGCTCCGACGGGCTTGCCGTTCTTGTAGGCGATGGTGACCTGGCTCTTCGAGTCGGGACCCAGGGCTTTTTCCTTGCCGCTGTGCCGGGCCTCGGCCAGAAGTTTGAGGATGCGCTGCGCGTAGTAGAGGGGAGCGGGCATCAGTTCCGGCGTTTCATCGCAGGCATAGCCGAACATGATGCCCTGGTCGCCGGCGCCCTCGTCCTTCTGTGCCGCGGCATCGACGCCCATGGCGATGTCGGTCGATTGGGCGTGCAGCAGGATTTCAAATTTGGCGGTTTGCCAATGAAAGCCCGATTGGGCGTAGCCGATGTCCTTGATCGCCTGGCGGGCCACGGCTTCGATTTTCTCATGGGTGGCGGACGAGGGCCCGCGCGTTTCGCCCGCGATCACGACGCGGTTGGTGGTGGCCAGCGTCTCGCAGGCGACGCGGACGAGCGAGGGGTCCATGCCCTGCTCCAGCGCTTCGCGGTAGAAGAGATCGACCACTTCGTCGGAGATGCGGTCGCAGACCTTGTCGGGATGGCCTTCGGAAACCGACTCGCTGGTGAACAGATAATTCTTGCGCAACATGTGTTGAAATTCGTCCCCCCTGATCGAGGCGCGTATTTGGCAGCGATGGGGGGTGGGGTCAAGGAGGGCCGGAGCTTTGGCAAAGAGCCCTCATCCGGCCTTCGGCCACCATCTCCCATCCATCGGACGGGAGAAGGCGCTAATACCACAGAACTGTGCCTTCTCCCGTGCCGTGAGGCATGGGAGAAGGTGCCCGAAGGGCGGATGAGGGCTCTTGCTACTCCTTCGAATCGGCGATGAGGCGGGCCATGCTGGAAATGAGTTTGCGTTTGCCGCTGCTGTCGGCATCGCGGAAGGCGCGCGCCAATGCAACGCCATCGAGGTTCATCAGCGCGGCCATGACAGAATCCTCTTCGCGGGGTTCGCCGAACCCGGCTTCGGTATCGACGCCGGGAAGATCATCGAAAAAGAATTGCGCAGGCACCCCCAGCGTCTTGGCGCAATAATAGAGGCGGCTGGCGCTGATGCGGTTGGTGCCCTTTTCGTATTTCTGCACTTGCTGAAAGGTGATGCCTAAAAGTTCACCTAATTTTTCCTGGCTCATGCCGACAATCTGGCGGCGCATGCGAATGCGGTTGCCGACATGGACGTCAATGAAATTGGGATCGCGCCTTGTCATCGCGTCCTGACATAAGGGAGTCGCGAAATGCGTGCAATCGAATTACCGCTAATGCTTAACCGGGCTGTACTTGAGGCTCACTGTGAATAGAAGCACAAGACACAACATCATGGCGAACACGCCGTCGCCGAAACAACTGTAGAGCGTGGGCGGCAAGGCCGCGGGCAATGCCGCGTCGAGCACGCCTTGCTCACCGAGCGCGAGTGCTGCGCGGGTTCGGCCATAGGGATCGATCACCGCCGAGATGCCGGTGTTGGCGGCCCGCGCCATCGGCAAACCTTGCTCGATGGTGCGAAGCCGCGCCTGGGCCAGATGTTGCCAGGGGCCTGTCGAATGTCCGAACCAGCCATCATTGGTGACATTAAGCAGCCATTGCGGGCGCTTTGCGGGATCGACGAGACCATGCGGAAAAATCGCCTCGTAACAGATGAGGAGCGCGACCGGCGGCGCTGCGGGAATGTCGAACGTGACGGTACCGGGGCCGGGCGCGAAACTGCCGGGGATGGTGATGACTTTGCGAAAGCCCAGTGGTTCGAGCAGCGATTCAAACGGCAGGAATTCGCCGCCGGGAACGAGGCGCCACTTGTCGTATCTTTCGACGACTTCGGCCCTGCCGCTGAACACGATGACGCTGTTGTGGATGGGGGCTTCCGGTTGCGGCGAGCGGCGGCGGATCGCCCCGGTGATGAGAACCGTCCGTCCACTGAGCATTGCGGCAAGTTCGTTGGCCGCGCTGCCCCCTTCGTCGATCAGAAACGGCACCGCCGATTCGGGCCAGATGACATGGGTGACCGCCGCGCCCGCTTCCGACGACAACGAGACAAGCGTGTCGAAGATGGCGCGGGCATTCTCTTCGCGCCATTTCGCATCCTGCCCGATATTGGGTTGCACGATGCGGAGCCTGACATCGGGAACATCCGCGTTGGTGGCCGATGACAGGCGATGGAGGCCGTAACCCCAGGCGAGCGGCAGAAGCAGCAAAAGCCCGGCTGCCGCGATCCTGTACCGTTGGCCGATCAGCACCAACGGCATTCCGCCCCAGAGAATAATCAGAAGCGTTAGGCTGGTCATGCCGATGAGCGAAGCGGTTTGAGACAGCGCGCCCATGCCGTCCACGGCGAGGCCGGGCGCTGCCCATGGAAAGCCGGTGAACAGGCGGCCGCGCAGCCATTCTCCCACAGCGAGCATCGCGGCGAATCCCAGGACGAGGCGCAATCCCCGCCAGCCGAAAGCGTTGGCAACGGCGGCCGCCACGCCCCAATAAATGGCCATGGCGGCGGCGAGGCCACCCACCGCGAAGGGCATCATCCACAGATAGGTCTCGGCATCGACGAGAAAAGCAAAGCCGATCCATTGCAAGGCGAAGATGAAATAACCGAGCCC
>JBGTNZ010000082.1:0-10630 GCA_041742805.1 Aestuariivirga sp. | reverse complement strand
CGATCTCGGCCCCGCCAATCATCTGGTGTTCCGCTACGTGCTGGTGAGCCTCGCCTATCTGGCCGGGCTGGCCCTGATGGGAGGCTGGCGCATCGAGCGGCGCGATTGGCCGAGGCTTCTCATCATCTCGATCATCGGCCTTGCCGGATATAATCTCGGCGCGGCCTTCGGCTTTGAGCTGGTGCCAGCGGGCATCGGCAGTTTGATCTTCGGCGTTCAACCGCTGTTTATCGCGATCCTCGGCGTGTTGATCGCTGGCGAGAAACTTTCCAGGGAAACCATGATCGGTCTTGCGGTCGCATTTAGCGGGACCGTTCTGTTGGTTGGAGGTGATCTCGGATCAACCGGCGATTCCAAAAACTTTCTTCGCGGTTGCGTTTTCGTGCTTCTGAGCGCCATGGCCTTTGGGGTTTATATCGTCATGGCCAAACCGCTGATTCAGAAATACGGCTCCTACAGCATCAGCGCCATCTCGACTTCGGTATCCGCCGCCTTCATGCTTATGCTTCTCGCCAAGCCTTCGGCTCTTCCAATCGTCATGGGTATGACACTGCGCAACTGGCTTGACATGGCCTATGTCGTCATCCTGTCGACGTTCATCGCCACCATCACCTGGAACTATGGCGCCTCGCGCCTTCCCGCCGCTACGGCGGGAGCGTTTTTATACCTGATGCCGATTATCGGGGTCTTCGCCGGCGCGGTTCTGCTCGGCGAGGCGATCACGTCCGCGACGCTCGCCGGTGGCGGCCTTATTCTTTTGGGTGTAGCCCTCGTTCAGTTCGGACCCCTTATGCGCCGAACCCCGTTGAAACAGACCGGCCGATGAACCGCCGCGCCTTCCTGGCAATCCTCTTCGCGGTGTCGATATGGGGCATGGTGCCGGTGTTCATCCGCACGCTCTCGGTCGACTTGGGCCCTGTCGATCATCTGGTGATCCGCTATACGCTGGTGTGCGTTGCCTATCTCGCCGGTCTCGCGGTGATGGGCGGCTGGCGGATCGAGCGGCCCGACTGGCCGCGCCTCCTCGTCCTCGCGATGGCGGGAATCGGATATAGTCTAACCTCGGCCTACGGCTTCGAACATGTGCCGGCGGGCATCGGCAGCCTGATCATCGGCACGGAGCCTCTACTGATCGCCATTCTAGGCGCGGTGATAGCAAAGGAGAAACTTTCTCCCCAAGCAATAGCCGGGCTTGCCGTTGCCTTCGCCGGAACCACGCTACTCGTCTGGAATGACCTGGGGATGACCGGCGGCGGCAAAAGTTTCCTCCGTGGCTGCCTCCTGGTGTTCCTGAGCGCCCTTGCCTTCGCCGTCTATGTCGTCGCAAGCAAACCGCTGATCCGGAAATACGGCTCCTACAGCATCGCCGCCCATTCGACCTTGTTGTCGAGCGCGGTGCTGCTGATCCTGCTGGCACGCCCTGCAACCCTTGCCACCGTTGCGGTAATGACGCCGCGCAATTGGTTCGACATGGCCTATGTCGTCATTCTGTCGACGTTTCTCAGCTCCATCGCCTGGAACTATGCCGCCTCCCGGCTTCCGGCGGCAACATCGGGCGCTTTTCTCTATTTCATACCGGTGATCGGCGTTGTTGCGGGGGCCGCCATTCTTGGTGAAAAGATCACACTGGCGATGCTGGCCGGTGGGGCATTAATTCTGCTGGGAGTGGCCGTCGTCCAGCTGAGCCCACGTATGCGTGGAACGCAATTGGAACTGCCAGGCAAGTGATTTAGTGTTGGACAAATGATTGCCGTTTCTCCCCACACCCGCTGGTATTTCACGCCTTCCGTCATCATCGTGGCTGGCTGTCTGGTCGCCATGGTCAATTTCGGCGTGCGTTCAAGCTTCGGCCTGTTCACCGCGCCTATCTCGGCCGCACACGAGTGGCCCCGCGAGATTTTCAGCTTCGCGCTGGCGCTCCAGAATTTGCTGTGGGGCGTGGTAACCCCCATCGCCGGCGCGCTGGCGGATCGCTATGGCGCTGCACGCGTGCTCATGGTGGGTGCCGTATTCTACGCCATCGGCACCGTCGTCATGGCCATCGCCGAAGCGCCCGTGCTGTTCTCCATCGGCGGCGGCATCCTTATCGGCATCGGCGTTGCCATGTCGTCCTTCGGCATCGTCATGGCAGCATTCGGCCGCATGGTGCCGCCGGAGAAGCGCTCCTGGGCCTTCGGCATCGCCACGGCCTCGGGCTCCATGGGGCAGTTCGTCTTCGCGCCACTGGGCGGCGCGTTGATCTCCGCCTACGGCTGGTACAACGCGCTGTTGTTCCTTGCCGCCTCAACGCTGCTGATTATCGCCTTCGCCGTTCCGCTTCTGGTGCAGAACACATCCGGCAGCAAGGCGCAGTCAGGCGAGGCCGATATCTCCATGCGGACTGCGATCACGCAAGCCTTCGGCCACCGCTCCTACGTGTTATTGGTTTCCGGTTTCTTCGTCTGCGGCTTTCAACTCGCCTTCATCACCGTGCATCTTCCACCCTATCTCGCCGAACACGGCATCAGCCGGGAAATGGCGGGCCTCGCCATGGGCGCCATCGGCCTGTTCAATGTGGCGGGCTCTTACGCTTCGGGCATCATCGGCGGTAAATTCCAGAAGCGCGTGCCGCTCAGTCTGATTTACATCATGCGCTCCGTCGGGATCGCGGCCTTCATTCTCATGCCCGTCACCGCCACATCGACATTCATCTTCACCGCCTCCATGGGGCTCCTGTGGCTTTCCACCGTGCCCCTCACCATGGGATTGGTGACGGTCATGTTCGGCACCCGCTACATGGCGACCCTCTATGGTTTCGTATTCCTCAGCCATCAGGTCGGCTCCTTCTTCGGCGTATGGTTGGGCGGCAGGCTTTACGACCAGCTCGGCTCCTACGATCCCGTGTGGTGGATGGGCGTGGCGCTAGGCGTGTTTGCAGCGATTGTGCATCTGCCGATCCGCGAGCAGCGCAGCCCGCAATTCGCCGCCGCCTAAACCATGCCCCGGTCGGGCCATCGCCTCGCCATTGCGCTCTTTATCTCGGTGATCGTCGTTTGGCTTGCGATCATGGCTATCGTTATGCGCGCCGCGGCGCTTGCACCTGAGGCATCGGGCACAATGCTGGCGGTGTTCGATCCGGGCTCGTCAGAAGACCAAATTTTCGCGAGCCTCACGCGCGCCGATGCACGTCCCGTGCGCCCCAGTGCCTTCGGCTTGATCTGGATCGTCGCCGGAGACCGGCCCGGACTCGCCGGCCGGCTGAAACAGCAAGGCGCCATCGGCGCCTACCGCGAATTACCCATCAGCCCCACGATTGCTGGATGCTTTGCTCTGGCCGACGCCAAGGCCGCGGACATGTTCGGGCCGTGATTAGCAATCACGCCCATCGGCTGCCACGGCGGCGTTAACAATCCATTGAGGAACCAGTCGCACAATATGTAAGTTATTCGTTCGAGGATTCGTTATCGCCACAAAGGAGAATGCGATGGCCGATCGGGATTTTGAAAGTCAGTTGCGTGGCTGGAGTCTAACGACGGCGGAAATCATGTACCGCATGCCCGATTTCCGCGACATCCTGCAAACCTTCATCTGGCAGGAATACGATGTCGCCCCCAAATTCCCGCGCCTCATCAAGTTCCTCGATTTCTGGTCAAAGAATCTCGATGGCCCCTTGGCCTCAGTCCGCGTCGCCCACACCGGCATCGTCGGCCCCCGCGAACTCCGCCACGTGGGGTATGAGGGGCGATTGCATTAAGCCGAGCGTCCGCCAGTGTTCCCTCGCTGTCATCCCCGGGCTTGTCCCGGGGACCCATTTTTCAGCTCGCGTTGTTGATCGGCAGGCGGAGGAATGGGTCGCCGGAATAAATCCGGCGATGACAAATGAGGAGACGGAGTCTACCTCAACTTAACGCGAATAATATTCGACGACGAAGTGCGGTTCCATCTGCACAGGATACGGCACATCCGTAAGTGCCGGCACGCGGACCAGTTTAGCGGTCATGGCCGTGTGACTCACCTGCACATAATCGGGCACATCGCGCTCGGCCAGCTGAGTTGCTTCGAGAACAATCGCAAGCTCCTTGGCCTTCGGCGTCAATTCAAGTTGATCGCCAGCCTTAATGCGCATCGATGGAATGGTCACACGCCGGCCATTCACCTTCACATGCCCATGACTCACGAACTGGCGTGCCGCGAAAATGGTGGGCACGAATTTGGCGCGGTAAATGATGGCGTCGAGCCGGCGCTCCAGCAGGCCGATGAGGTTCTCCGATGAGTCTCCCGTCATGCGCGAGGCTTCTTCGTAAATGCTGCGGAACTGCCGCTCGGAAAGATTGGCGTAATAGCCTTTCAGCTTCTGCTTGGCTTTCAGCTGAATGCCGAAATCCGAGAGCTTGCCCTTGCGGCGCTGTCCATGCTGCCCCGGCCCATACTCGCGCTTGTTGACGGGACTCTTGGGGCGCCCCCAGATATTTTCGCCCATGCGGCGGTCGATCTTGTGCTTGGCGGTCAGACGCTTTGTCATTTACGGTCTCCAAAATAATTGCAATTGGAACCCACCCTCCTTAACGCCGGTTTCACGGCCGACAGGGCCAAAGGCCCACGGGCAAGCAAACACGGAGCGCGACGGGCGGGCTCCGTGGTTGGGCGGCGTATAGGATACAGGGATGATCCTGTCAAACCGGCATCGCCAGGATCTCCGCCGTGCCAAAGCCCATGGCGCCATAGGCCGAAAGCTCCTGAGCGCTCGCCGCTAACGAGAGCAGCACCGTGCCGTGGACCGGCATACCCTCCCGCCCCTCGTGCAAGGGCGTTTCATCGAGAACGTCGGCGGCGCGGCGCGCAATGGCCGGAGCCGGATCGATATAGGTCACCGGCCAAGGCGCCACCGCCGCGATATCATCAAGAAGCAACGGATAGTGGGTGCAGCCAAGGACCACGACATCCGTGCGCTTGCCATCACACTCTCGATAAGCGGGCATAACCTCCCGTTGCAGCATGCCCAAGTCGAGGGACTTACCCTTCAATTTATATTCCGCCATTTCGGCGAGGTGCTTCGCACCATGGAGGACGACCTCGCAATTTTGCGCGTGAGCGCGGATGAGAGCTTGCGTGTATTCGCGCGAAACCGTGCCGGGCGTGGCCAAAACGCTGACCATGCCCGATTTGGTCAAGGCCGCCGCGGGTTTGATCGCGGGGACGGTTCCGACAAACGGCAGTTTGTATGTTTCACGCAAATTACCCAACGCTGCTGTCGTTGCTGCATTGCAGGCAATCACCACGATGTGCGGATCGCTGTGCGCGATGAAATTGCCCACCACCGCGACGATGCGGCTGGTGAGCGCCCCCTCCTCCCACGCGCCATAGGGAAAGCCCGCATTATCGGCGGCATAGACGAGATCGGCCTCGGGCAGTTGCGCGGCGACGGCGCGCGCCACCGTCAAGCCGCCCATGCCGGAGTCAAACAGGAGGATACGCGGGCGGGTCATTTCGTTTCTTTCCGCTTGACATGCGCCCGCGTCAGCGAGGCCACCATACCGCGCAAGCTGCGCACCTCCTGCTCGGTCAACCCGGCGCGCGCGTAGAGATTGCGGATGTTGCGCATGATGCCGGGCTTCTTCTCCTCCGTCTTGAAAAAGCCAGCCTCGTCAAGCTCCCGCTCGAGATGTTCGAAGAAACCGTAGAGCTCCTCCTTTGTGGCAAGGCGTGTATCGGGCGTCTGAAGCCCAGGGCCCGCCAGCGCCGCCAGTTCCGGCGTCTCCTGGCCCAACGATTGAGCTTTTCCCTTGAACCACTCATAGCCCATGAGCAACACGGCCTGGGCGATGTTGATGGACGCAAAAGCCGGGTTGACCGGCGCTGTCACAATCACATCGGCCAGTGAAATCTCATCATTGTTCAGACCCCAACGCTCGCGCCCAAACAACAGCGCCACCTTCTCGCCGCGCTCAATCCGGGCCCGCATATCGTCGCCTGCTTGTTCAGGTGTTATCACTTCCTTGATCATTCCGCGCGGCCTCGCCGTGGTGGCATAGACATAGTTGATGTTCTTGAGGGCAGGAGCGAGTTCATCGAACACGCTTGCGCCCTCAATGATCCAGTCAGCCCCAGAGGACGCGGTGAGCGCCTTTTCATTGGGCCAGCCATCCCGAGGCGATACGATCCGCAATTCATGCAATCCGAAATTCGCCATGGCGCGCGCCGCCGTGCCGATATTTTCGCCAAGCTGCGGGTTCACCAGCACGACTATTGGCGCAGGCGTTAAAGCCTCAATCCGAGTCTTGTCTGTTCCTGCCATTTTGAAAGGGGGTTAACGGCGATCTTGAAAAGCCAAGTGCAGGCCCAGCGCGAAATAAATACTTCCCACAATTCGGTGACGCCAACTTTCGATAGATGGGTGCCGCTTGAGGCTTCCGGCAATCACCGAGGCAAACAGGGCAAAAGACGATGTGACGGCAATGCTGAGGCCGACGAAAATTGCGCCCAGAATGAGCAATTGCAGCGTCACCGCGCCTCGCTCTGGATGAATGAACTGCGGAAGAAAGGAGAGGAAAAACAATGCTGTCTTCGGATTGAGGAGCTCGGCCAGAATTGCCTGCCTGAATGCCATTCTCGCTGTAATCGCCGTCGTCACCGGCATTCGAAGGTCGCCCGGACGCTCGCGCCATGCACATATGCCAAGATAAACAAGATAGGCGACGCCTAGATATTTCACGAACCCAAACGCGATAGCCGAGGTCATCAGGATGGCCGACAGTCCGAAGACGGCCATGAGCGTGTGCAGCACATCGCCAATTGCAATACCCGCGCCCGTTGCAATCCCCACCTTGGCCCCACCGGAGATGCTGCGCGCCATGGTCAGCAGCACGGCTGGGCCTGGAATGACCTGAAGCACGATAACCACAAGCATGTAAGTGAATATTTCAGACCAATGGAACATGCGTGCCTCCGCATCTCGCTATTCGACAGTAGTGGCTTGCGCGGCAGAACGGAAGGGGATGCCGTTCACCCCCGCCCATCCAGCGTCCGCGCCGTCCGTAACTCCGGAAACCACCGCGCCCACAGGGCGGCCACCGCCACTGTGCCTGCCCCGCCAATGGTGACGGCGGCGACCGCGCCGATCCAGGCGGCAACAACACCGGCCCGGAATTCGCCGAGTTCGTTTGATGCACCGAGGAAGACGCGGTTGACGGCATTCACCCGGCCGCGAACCTCGTCCGGCGTCGACAATTGCAGGAGGGTCTCGCGGATATAGACGCTCACCATGTCGCATGCCCCCATCACGACAAGAGCCGCGATCGACAGCGGGACCGACGTGGAAAGGCCAAACACCACGGTGAACAACCCGAAGCCCGCAACAAATAAGAATAGGGTCACGCCCGCATTATCGCGAATCGGAAATTTCGACAGCCATAGCACCATCAGAATTGCGCCAATGCCCGGCGCGGCGCGCAGCAGCCCCAACCCCCAAGGTCCTACCTCCAGAATGTCACGGGCATAGATCGGCATCAACGCCACCGCGCCTCCCAGCAGCACTGCGAAAAGATCGAGCGAGATGGCGCCCAGCACGATCCTCTTGTGACGGATGAATTTGAAACCTGCCAGCAACGTGCCCAGGCTGGTTTCCTGGGCATGGTTCCTCTGCGGCACCGTCCCGATCAACACGACAAGCAACATCGCTATTCCGATAAGGCCCGCCGCCGTGGCATAGGCAACAACGCCGCTGATGCCATAGAGCAGGCCGCCCGCCACAGGGCCTACGATGGTGGCAACCTGCCAACTCATGGAATTGAGCGAAATGCCATGGGACAAGGCCTGTTTCGGGAGCAGATTGGGAGCGAGCGCATCGGCGGAAGGGTTAAAGAAGGCCCGCGCTACGCCCAATCCCACAAGAATAACAAAAACTGGCCACACCACCGTTGGCGATGACAGGGTGAACAGCACCAGTGCCGCGGCACACAACGCTTCAAGGCCCAAGCAAACGCCCATGACCAGGCGCCGGTTGAACGTATCGGCCACCAGCCCCGTCACCAACACCAACAGCAGCGGCGGCAGGAACTGCGCGAGGCCAACGAAACCGAGATCCAGCGGGTCCCGCGTGATATCGTAAATTTGCCAGCCCACCGACACCGACATGATCTGCACGGCAAAGGACGCGCACGCGGCCGCGAGCCAATAGAACACGAACGGTCGGTGATGGAGGGCGTTGGCGGATTGTCGATCGGCGGGCGATGATGCGGCGGTCATTATGCCATGCCCTGCCATGCCGGAGCGACTGTGTCAAAAACCCGCGATGCCTTATAAGTTCGATTGAACCGCAAGGAGACCTTCATGCCCGATCGCAATCTCCACTCCCAAGCGCGACAATTGAGCCCGCTCCGCAACTCGACCGAAGCGACAACGGTTGCCGCATTGGTGGAGGAGCAACTGCGCCACTTCGCCATCGATCCCTCGACCGAACACGGCAAAGCCATGGCCCATCTCACGGCGAGCCTCTATGAGGCCAATGTGGCGGCCCAGGATCTCGTCACCATAACGATAAAGGCGCTGTCGGGCCTCGACCGCAAGGATCGCATTGCCTGGTTCAACGCCAAACGTTTTGCCTGTTTCCAACTCGCCAAGGTGCTGGATAATTTGCAAACGCCGATGCGCCGCACCTACCAGTCGCTGGCATCGAAAAATGGCCCCGACGCCGCGCGCGGCCCCTACCCTATCTTCGACAATGTCACGGCAATCTTCTCCGCCACGCCGGTCATCGCTCGCACCGCGACCTTTCTCTATGCCTGCGTCGAATGGGTGGAGGATGCCTTCAAGGGCAAGGAGCTCCTGCACGAAATATATTCGCGTCTCCTCAATCCAACTTCCATCAGCCTCGCCAATCACATCGTCGATGTGGAAGCGGGGCCGCTGGCGCGCCAATATTTCGCCTGGAACTTCAACTCCGGCATGGCCGCCGTTGACTCGACGCTGGCTCATCTCGTGGGCTATCAGGATATTGTCTTGGCGAGCCGCAACATTTACGGCGGCGTTTATCAATTGTTGCATGACTGGTATGGCAAGCGCAGCAATCTCGATGTCGCCGTACACTGGTTCGATGGCTTTACCGCCGAGGATTTTGTCAAGGCGCTGCAACTCGTGAAAGAAGCCGCCGCCGAGCGCCTGGCGGCGGGCCGCAAAATTTACGTCTATCTCGAAAGCCCGTGCAACCCCCATGGCCATGTGCTCGACGTGGCCGGCATCAGCCGCGCCGCCCATGCTGCGGGACTCACGGTCATATGCGATTCAACCGTGGGAACGCCGTTCCTGCATCCCGTCCTGCGCCGTGAAAATCCCGCGGAGCGGCCCGACTTCGTCATCCATTCCTACACCAAGGATCTCGCCGGCTATGGCGCCACTACGGCAGGCGTGGTGATCGCCCGCAACGAACATATGTTCCTGCCCAAAGGCAGCAGCGCCACGATCACCGGGCCCGACGGCAAGGAGCGCACCATCAATTGGGATGAAACCATGTTCTGGAACGTCTACTATATCAAGGGCGCCTTCCTCGATGCCGACAAGGCTTACGAAGTGATCAACGGCATGCGTACGCTGGAACTCCGTATGCTGGCCAAATGCATCACCACAATTGTTTTCGCCCGCGCGTTGGCATCTCACCCCCGCATCAATGTCAACTGCTCGGCCGTGCCCGATCATCCAAACGGTCCGCTGCGCGAGGCCAACATGTTTTTAGGGCTGCCCGCGCCGCTGTTCACCATCGACTTCGAGCCAAGGCAAGGCCAGAGGCCATTGCCGCGTGAGGCCTTCAAGGCTTTTTTCGATTGCCTCGAGCCGGTATTCGGCTTGCAGGTTAGCCTCGGCCAAACCAATACCGTGGTCCTCTGCCCCGCCCTCACCAGCCATTCTGAAATGTCGGATGCAGCGTTGGCTGAAGCGGGCATATCGCGCACCACGATCCGAATCGCTGTCGGCAACGAAGACCCGCGCACTCTCATCGCCCATATGTTGCGCGCCGCCGAACTTGCCTTCGATAATCTATCCCCAGATTTCTCGAAGGGCTTCATGGCGGCGGTCGAGATTGATCGTCTCTATGAAGAAATCTATGTGGACACGCACCGCCGCTACGTGCAAAGCCGCCCGAAGATGGCCGAGTTGATGCTTTAATCATGCGCGCGGCGTTGTTCGAGACCTTCCGCCAGCCCTTGGCGGTGACGCAAGTGCGGGACCCCATTTGCCCGCCCGATGGCGCGGTGATCCGCGTCATAGCTTGCGGCGTGTGCCGCTCCGATCACCATGCCTGGGCGGGCGTCGATCCCGATGTGGTCGTGCCCCATGTGCCCGGTCACGAGTTCGCCGGCGTCATCGTGGAGACCGGCCCTCTCTGCACGCGCTGGAGAGAAGGCGAGCGCGTAACGGCACCCTTCATTCTCGCCTGCGGTGAATGCTCCGATTGCCTGGGCGGCGATCCAACCGTTTGCAATCACCAGCATGTGGCCGGCTTTTCCTCCTGGGGCGCTTTCGCCGAATTGATCGCGGTGCCGCATGCCGATTTCAATCTTGTGCGCATCCCCGAAGCGCTGGGCTTCACCGAGACGGCGGGAATGGGCTGCCGCGTCACCACCTCCTTCCGTGCCCTGGTTGACCGCGCCCGATTGCA
>JBGTNZ010000081.1:0-3988 GCA_041742805.1 Aestuariivirga sp. | reverse complement strand
ATGCACGTCTTCCACGTGAACGTCGGCCTTGGCGGGAGCGACTTTGCACAGCACCGGTACGCGCCTGGACAGGCGGTCGATATCCTGCAAAGTGAAATCGAGGTTCGCCTCATGGGCGGCGGCGAGAATATGCAGCACCGTATTGGTGGAGCCGCCCATGGCGATATCGAGCGTCATGGCATTCTCGAAGGCTGCGAAATTGGCGATGTTGCGCGGCAGGGCGCTGGCGTCATCCTGTTCGTAATAGCGCCGGGCGAGATCGACGATGACATGGCCTGCTTCGAGGAACAGCCGCTTGCGATCCGAATGGGTTGCCAGCACGGAGCCGTTGCCGGGAAGCGAGAGGCCCAGCGCTTCGGTCAGGCAGTTCATGGAATTGGCGGTGAACATGCCGGAGCAGGAGCCGCAGGTGGGGCAGGCGGAGCGCTCCATCACCTTGACATCTTCGTCGGAAACCCTGTCATCGGCGGCGGCCACCATGGCATCCACCAGATCGACGGCGCGGGCTTCGCCGCTCTTGAGTATGACCTTACCCGCTTCCATGGGTCCGCCGGAGACGAACACCGAGGGGACATTGAGGCGGAGAGACGCCATCAGCATGCCAGGCGTGATCTTGTCGCAATTGGAGATGCACACCATGGCGTCGGCGCAATGGGCGTTCATCATGTATTCGACGCTGTCGGCGATGATCTCGCGCGAGGGCAGCGAATAGAGCATGCCGTCATGGCCCATGGCGATGCCGTCATCAACCGCGATGGTGTTGAACTCCTTGGCAACACCTCCCGCCGCTTCGATCTCGCGGGCCACGAGCTGGCCCAGGTCCTTGAGATGGACGTGGCCCGGCACGAACTGGGTGAAGGAATTGACCACCGCGATGATGGGCTTCCCAAAATCCTCATCCTTCATGCCGGTGGCGCGCCACAGCCCGCGCGCTCCCGCCATGTTGCGGCCGTGGGTGGTGGTGCGTGAGCGGTAAGCGGGCATGGGGGTCTATCTAGCGAATGTGCCAGCCCTAAACAAGAAACTCCGGATCGACCGGAATCTGCAGGGCGGTGAGTAGGCTGTTGGTTTGCGACGCCATGCCGATGACGGCCACGAGCTCGCCGTGTTGGGCTTCGGTCATGCCCTTGGCGCGCGCTGCCGTGGTGTGTGAATGAACGCAGTAGGAGCAGCTGTTGACGGTCGAGACGGCGATGTAGATCAGCTCCTTGGTCAAGGGATCGAGCGCGCCCGGCGCCATCACGGCCTTGAGGTTTGCCCAAGTGCGTTCGAGGAGTGCCGGGTCGTTGCACAGGCCCCGCCAGAAATTGTTGACGAAGGTGGATTTGCGGGTGGCGCGGATGTCGTCGAACACCGCCTTGAGTCGCGGAACCTCATCGACCTCCGCATCGGACCAGAGTTTGACCGTTGCCATGTTCATTCCTTGTGTTATGGCGAGTGTCATATCACGGCCGGGGAAGTAACGCATGGCGCAAGACGAGTTGAGGCTTTCACCCAAGGCGGCGCGGGCCCTCATCTTCGGCGCGCTGACCGGAGCAGGAACGGAGCCTCACAATGCCCGCTATTTCACCGGCGCCATCCTGGACACGGAACTGAGCGGGCTTTCCGGCCACGGCTTCTATTGGCTGCAATATTATTGCGAGCATGTGAAAAGCGGCAAGGTGGATGGCCGGGCCAAGCCGCTGGTTAAGAAGATTTCGCCAGTGGCTTTTCGCGTCGATGCCAGCCGGGGTTTCGCGCATCCGGCCATCGAGGCGGGCTTTGCGAAGCTGATCCCCGCAGCGCGGAAGAACGGCATTGCGGGTATGGCGGTTCATAACTCCTACAATGCGGCGACGCTTGGCTATCACACGGGCTATCTGGCGAAGCAGGGCCTCGTGGCGTTTGGCTTCACCAATTCCAGCCCGACAATCGCGCCGGTGGGCGGGCGGAAGCCGGTGATCGGCACCAATCCCCTGTCCTTTGCCGTTCCCGGGAAGGCTGGGAAAATCGCTTTCCTTATCGATCAGTCCTCGTCGGCCATTGCCTGGACGGCGGTCAAGCGCGCGGCGGAGGAAGGCAAAGACATTCCATTCGGCTGGGCGTTGGACCCGGCTGGAAAGCCAACCACCGATCCGCAGCGGGGTCTCGAAGGTTCCATGGCGCCCGCTGGCGGCTACAAGGGATTCGGCCAGGGACTGATCGTCGAGGTGATGTGCGCGGCGCTTGCGGGGGCCTGTCGTGGGCCGCAAATGGGCTCGTTCATGGAGAATGATGGGAAGCCCATCGGCTGCGGCCAGTTTTTTATCGCCATCGAGCCAGACTCATTTTCCGGCGGTGCATTTGCCAAGCAGGTGACGGCGCTGGCGAAATCCATTACGTCACAGGACGGGGCGCGCCTGCCAAATTCGCGGCGGGAGGCAAATCAAAAGCGGTTATCGAAAGAAGGACTACCGATTGACTCGAAACTATCTGAACGCCTGAGAAGCGTTGCATGACCAATCAGTTCCCGGCACTCTTCCAGCCCTTGCAGCTTCGCCACAAGACGCTGCGCAACCGGATCGTCTTCGGTGCGCATACCGCCAACATGTCGGACATGGGGCTGCCCGGTGAGCGCCACCGCGGTTACTATGAGGAGCGGGCGCGGGGCGGGGCGGCGATGATCGTTGTGGAGCCCGTGCCGGTGCATCGCACGGCTGTTCTGACGCGCGGCAATTTCCGTCACTCGAGCGACGAGATCATTCCGCCTTTCCGCACGATCACCGATGTGGTGCACAGCCACGGCGCGGTGATTTGCCACCAGCTCTATCATGTGGGGCAGCACGGCGATTTCGATAACTCCTATGAGCCCAACTGGTCGCCATCCGGGCTGCCATCCTTTCATGACTCCGATGGCAGCCACAAAATGACCGACGCGGAGATCGAAGAGATCATCGAGGGTTTCGTGCAGGCGGCGCGGCGGGCCAAGGAAGCAGGCTTCGACGGCATCGAACTCTTCGCCGCCTATAATGCGATTATCGACCAGTTCTGGTTGCCCTTCAACAACCGGCGGGACGATCGATGGGGCGGCTCCTTCGACAACCGCATGCGTTTCTCGCGCACCCTCATGGAGCGCATCCGCAAGATGGCGGGGGATGATTTCATCATCGGCCTTGCCGTCAACATGGACCCAGCCGCCGCCGTCTCCCAAACGATCGAGCAGTTGCAAGAGATCGTGGCTTGGCACGATGAGCGGCAACTCATGGACTACGTGACCTGCGGCACGGGGAGCTACTTCGTCGGCCAGGCCATTATTCCCAACGTCTTCTTCGCCGACAAGCTGGGCGCGCCACATGCCGAAGCGCTGAAGCAGGTGGTGAAACATGCGAAGGTGCAATGCGAGAGCCACATCCGCACGCCGGAGAATGCCGATCAGGTGGTGGCATCGGGACAGGCCGACATGGTGTCGATCGTGCGGGGCCAAATCGCCGATCCGCATCTTGCCAACAAGGCGCGGGAAGGGCGGCCCGAGGATATCCGCCCTTGCCTCTCCTGCAATCAAATGTGCTGGGGCAGGCGTTCGCGCGATTACTGGATTTCATGCCTGATCAATCCAAGTGCCGGGCGTGAGTTTGAATGGGGCGGTGACCGGTTCACGCCCGCTGCAAAGCCGAGGTCGGTCCTAGTGGTGGGAGGCGGCGTTGCCGGACTCGAAGCCGCGCGCGTGGCCGCAGAGCGCGGGCACCGGGTGACGCTGGTGGAAGCTTCCGACAAGCTTGGCGGGCAATTTCGCCTTGCCGGTTTGCAGCCGCGACGCCAGCAGATCATCGACTTCCTTGACTGGTATGAACGGCAGCTTACCAAATTGCAGGTTTCGGTAAGATTGAATGCGCCATGGGATGTTTCCGACATCAAGGCTTTCGGCGCCAATGAGGTCATCATTGCCACGGGATCACAGCCGGACGGCAAGGGATTCCAGCGGGCGTTGCCGGAGCTCGATGCGCTTCCGGGTCTCGAACGCGGCAATGTG
>JBGTNZ010000080.1:0-4126 GCA_041742805.1 Aestuariivirga sp. | reverse complement strand
GGCGCCCCGCGCATAACCCCAGGCCACCGCATCGTGGCGCACCGTGCCGCCGCGCTGCTGCAAGAGGCCGCCGGTGATGGGAAAGCGCGCATTGTCGAAATCGAAGAAGGGATACATATCGCGCACGCCTTCGCGGTCGAGAAGCTCGGCATCGACGCCGTCGATATGCATGGCATTGCCGCGCCGGGCGGCGGCATCGCGCTGGGCATCCGAGTGGAAGAGATTGAGCACGCCCCGTTGCGACACCATGGCGTTGAAGTTGAAATCCTGCTCGAGGCCCTCCCACAGCTTGAGCGACCACTCGTAAAATGGATTGTTGCCGGGCAGCATGTAATTGGAACGGATGATCGTGGTGTTGCGGCCGACATTGCCGGAGCCGAGCCAGCCTTTTTCGAGAACAGCCACATTGGCGATGCCGTGGACTTTGGCGAGATAGTAGGCCGTCGAGAGCCCATGGCCGCCGCCGCCCACGATGACGACATCGTAGTTCTTTTTCGGCGTTGGCTCACGCCAGGCGGGCGTCCAGTTTTTGTGGCCGGAGAAGGAATTTTTGAGAAGCGAAAATACGGAATACCGCATGCGAGGTGGCTTAGGCGCTCTGGACCGCCTTGTCATTCACCATTGAGACATATAATGATATTTCAGAGACATTGATGCCCAGCCAGCATATCGGACTGCTTCTTCTTCCCGGCTTCCCGCTCATGTCCTATGCTGCGGTGGTCGAGCCCATGCGGGCCGCTAATCTTTTGTCCGGCCGGGAGTTGTTTCGCTGGACCAACATCGCTGCGACCGAGACGGTCATTTCATCGAGCGGCGTTGTGGCGCAATGCGAGCGCATGGGGCGAACATTGCCCCGCTTCGATTTGCTGTTCGTGGCGACCGGAGGCAACCCCGCGCGCTTCGATCACAAGCCGACCTTCGCCTGGTTAAGACGCGTGGCGAAAGCCGGAATTAGAGTTGGCGGAGTTTCCGGCGGCCCGTTCATCCTCGCCAAGGCTGGCCTCATGGATGGGCACAGCATGACCATTCACTGGGAACATGCGCCCGCCTTGCGCGAGGCTTTTCCGCTGGTGCATGTCCGGCGCTCGCTTTTCGTGATCGACCGCAAGCGCATCACCTGTGCCGGCGGCACGGCGCCCCTCGACATGATGCATGCGCTGATCGCGGCGCTTGAGATGATGGAGAGTAATGTGGGCGATCCACTCTCGCGCGCCGAATTGGCCAAACGCGTGGGGCTTTCAACCCGCCAGCTAGACCGTCTTTTCGCAAGCCAGATCAACATGAGCTTGCAAAGCCAATATATGGAAATCCGCTTGGCCAACGCCCGCGGCATGCTGCGTCAAACGGGGATATCGATCACGGGAATAGCGCTCGCGAACGGCTTTTCCAGCAGCAGCCATTTCAGCCGGGCGTATAAGGAGAAATTCCGCAAATCGCCGAGGGAGGAGCGGAAGGGTTAAGGGGCCCTCAACAATCCAGCGTCGTGTCGCGCTCCCATTGGGTGAGGTGGCGGCAGTAATGGTTCCACTCATTGTGTTTGAGCTTGAGATAACCCGCCGAGACTTCCCAGCCGAGCGCTTCCTGCAAATATTTGTCCTGCTCGAAATTGCGGAGCGCGTCGAGTAGGTTGAGCGGCAGTTTTTTCGCGTTCTTGACCGTATGCCCCTCCGCATACATGTCGATGTCGAGGCGCTTGCCGGGATCCATCTTCTCATCGACGCCGTGCATGCCGGCGGCGAGGATCGAGGCGAGCAGCAGATAGGGGTTGGCGGCGTTATCGGGCAAGCGGTATTCAGCGCGGCCCTCATCGGGGATGCGCACCATGTGAGTGCGGTTGTTGCCGCCGAAGGTGATTGAGCTTGGCGACCATGTGGCCCCGGAGACTGTGCGCGGCGCATTGATGCGCTTGTAGCTGTTGACCGTTGGATTGGTGATGGCCGTCATGGCTGCGGCATGGCTCATCAGGCCACCGAGGAAATGATAGGCCATCGGCGAGAGGCCGAGTTCGCCCTTGGCGTCGTGGAACAGATTGGTCTTGCCCGCGCTATCCCAGACGGAGAGATGCACATGGCAGCCATTGCCGGTGAGGTTGATGAAGGGCTTCGGCATGAAGGTGGCTCTGAGCCCGTGCTTTTCCGCGATTGACTTCACCATGAATTTGAAGAAGGCGAGCTGATCGGCGGTGGTCAGCGCATCGTTGAAGTTCCAGTTGATCTCGAACTGGCCGTTGGCGTCCTCATGATCGTTCTGATAGGGCCCCCAGCCGAGCTCCGTCATGGTGGTGCAGATTTCGCCGATGACATCGAGGCGGCGCATGATCGCCGCCTGGTCGTAGCAGGGTTTTTCCTGCGTATCGCGGTGATCGGAAACCGAAAGCCCGTCGGCGGTGATCAAATGGAACTCGGGCTCGACTCCCGCCATCAGCTTCATGTTCTGCTTCGACGTCTTTTCCACGAGCTTGCGCAACACAACGCGGGGCGCCTGCGGGAGGGGTTCACCATTCATCCAAGGTTCGCCCGCGACCCAAGCCACCTCCGGCCGCCATGGCAGCGGGATGATGGAGTTGGTGTCCGGCATGACCAGGATATCGGGATGCGCCGGGGTTTGGTCGAGCCAGGTGGCAAAGCCGGCGAAGCCCGCACCCGCCTTTTGCATTTTGCCCGCGGCTTCGGCAGGCACGAGTTTCGCCCGCTGGACGCCGAAAAGATCGGTGAAGTTGAAAAGAAAAAACTTGATCCTGTTGTCCTTGGCGTATTTCGCCAGATCCCCCGCCATCGTTTACTCCCGTTGCTTCATTTGATTTTATCGCGTGGCGATCACCACCGCGGCACCACCCATGGCCGTGGCACTGGCGCGATTGGCGATCCTGACCGCGCGCGGGCTTTTGAGCCAGCGCCTGGCCTGTGCCGCCAACGCCACCCAGGCGAGATCGACGATCATCAGCACGAGGACCATCGTCACGGTCAACTCAAGCCAGCCCAACACGGAAACCTGCGCCAGATCGACGATCGATGGCAACAGCGCCAGATAGAACATCATGATCTTCGGATTGCCGAGAGTGATGGCGAGACCGGTCAGGAAGAGCCGCAGGCACGAATCATTTTCCGGCAGCTTGCTCTCGGTCACGTCGTGAGGCGCGTTCCACATTTTGTAGGCAAGATAGAGAAGATAGGCGACGCCGCAGTATTTGAGGGCCACAAAGCCCCAATGGAAGGTCTGCGCCAGAACGCTAAGACCGGCTACCGCCGTCGTGAGCCAGATGACTTCGCCGATCCACATGGCGGCAAGAAACGGCAGGACGCTGCGCCAGCCCCGTGTGAGGACGCGCGCCACAAGTGCCGCGATACTGGGTCCAGGTGAGCCCGATGCGATGAACAGGGCCCCGGCAAAGATCGCAAGTACGGTCAGTTCCATGGCGGCTCTATCTTAGCGCGGGCTATAGGCCCTTCGTCAAACCACCGGTTCACAGCGGACATCCGTGAGAACCGAATTGGCGATGAAGCAGCCTTCGTGGGCTTCGTGGTGGAGCGCGTCGAGCGCGGCGCGTTCGGGAGCAGCGCCACCCCACGCGATGCGCGGGTGCAGTGTGACTTCGCTTACATAAAGCTTTCCCTTGGCGTTCTTGCCCATCTTGCCTTCGGCTTCGTCCACATAACTTTCGACAACCAGGCCTTTCTTGGCGGCGAGATAGAGGAAAACCAGCATATGGCAGCTTGAGAGGCTGGCGACGAAGGCTTCCTCCGGATCGACACCGGCTGGGTCGGAGAATTTCGGAACCACATGGGGCGATGACGAGGCCCGAAAACGCAAACCGCCATCGAACGCCCATTCATGGCCGCGGCCATAGCGGTTGTCGGTGAAGGGCTCACTCTCGCCGCGATTCCAGGTAATCGTTGCTGTGTAATTGGCCATCTCAATATCCGCCCTTGCCGGGAATCCAGTTGGTTCCCGCCAGCGGCACTTGCGCCATGGCGGCGGCCTCGACGGTGAGCGCGCAGAGATCCTCGGGCTCCAGATTATGCAGGTGGCTTTTGCCGCAGGCGCGCGCCACCGTCTGCGCTTCGAGTGTCATGACCTTGAGATAGTTGGAGAGGCGCCGCCCGGCCTTCACCGGATCGAGACGCGC
>JBGTNZ010000079.1:0-4602 GCA_041742805.1 Aestuariivirga sp. | reverse complement strand
TCTCAAGATTGAGGTTCTTGATGACCAGCGTTTCGCCGTCATAGCTCTTCTGCACGTTCACGAAGCGGACCACGGGCTGACCGCCAGACGCCATGTCCGCCATACCTCAATTCCCCTTGTTCAAATCTGAGCGATGATATGCTGGCGGCGCAAAAAGGAAAGCGGCGAATTATCGGGGTTGCGCTTTCCTAACTCACCTTCAGGCACTCATGGTCCCGCCTCTCTTGGCTTCGCCAGCAGCAGCGCCACGCCGGCAACGAGGACCAATCCGCCGATAACGCCGGTGAGTGCCACCACCCCGATGCGATCGGTCAAAAAACCCAATGCGAACAGCAGCGCCGATGCGGCAACCGTGCTGACCATGATCTGCACGGAAATAACCGTCGCCCGGTGTTCCGATTCGATATAACGATTGGCGTAAGTGCTGGCGAGCGGCCGGAGAAAGCCCTGCAGAAATCCGTATACGATAAGGATCGGCACGGCGAACTTGCTGGCGATGAAGCCGAGAGCGAGAAGGCTGACACCAAGCGCCAGGATGTTTGCCCAGAATGCCGCAGTCTCACCCACGCGCTCGGTAATTTTTTCCGACCATGCGCCGCCGAACGCCTCGCTCACGAACATGAGCGGCAAGATGAAGGCGAACTGGCTTACGCTGAAACCAATCTCGATCAGGTAGGGCTGATATGAACTGGCGAATGTGTAGCTGACTGCGAAGACAATCGCCATTGCCCCCATGCTCCAAATCACGAAGCGGCTGCCGAAGGCCTTCTTCGCCCCCTCCCGGATTTGTCCCACATATCGCCCGGCGGAAAACCGTTTTTTCCTGGCGGCGCCGGTTTCACGGTAAAACACCATGACGGCAAGGGCTGCCGCGAAGGGCAGCGTCGAGACAAGATAGGGAAGCCTGAAATTTTGCGCGAAGAGCAGCGGCCCCAAAATTCCAGCGAGCGCCAGGCCGATGATGGAGAACGAGAGCGCGCGGCCGGTGATCCGGTGGAAAAGCTTGTCGTCCTTCAGGCTGTCATACAGCAGGGCTTCCGAAGAGCCGGAAATCAGCGAAAAGCCGAGCGACCAAATAAGGGAGCTCAGAAACAGATGCAGGAAGTTCTGCGCAAAGCCGGTGGCGACCGCGGCAAGGATGAGAGTCGCGAGTCCTGCGAGAATGGTCTTTTTCCTGCCCAACAAATCGGCGAGCGCGCCGCTAGGAACTTCGAAGAGCACGAACATAAGCATGTAGATGGCGTCGAGCGTGAAGATCTGCGCGAAGGAGAGGCCGAGCTTCTGCTCGAAAAGCACTGTAGTGCCGGTTGCAATATAGAAACCCACAAGGAAGCTAAACGCATAGTACAGGAACACGTTTCGCCGCTGCGCCGGTGCAATCTTCGCGCGGGCAACGGCCGCAGGCCTTGAGGCTTGCTGCAAAGACGTCGTCAACGGCCGATGACGGCAGGAGTCACCGGGATGGGAACGCAGCGCCATGAACATCACCAGGATCAGGACAGGATCGCGTTTTTAAGCATCCTGCCCTTGCTGGCGTCAACGCGTCGAGACTTTTATCGCCTTGGACTGGATTGAGAAACTGGAGCGGGCGAAGGGATTCGAACCCTCGACCCCAACCTTGGCAAGGTTGTGCTCTACCCCTGAGCTACGCCCGCTTAGGTAGTAAGCCGGCATGGCCGGCGAGGAAGCCCCGCGTTATTGCGCAAGCCTTTGGCAAATGCAAGAAGAACATCGGATGCCCGCCACCGCGCCGATCTGTTGAACCGATTGAAGAGCCTCGGAATAGAAACGGCGATATCGGAACATCCGCCCGTTTTCACCGTGGAAGAGGCCCGGTCGCTGCGCGGCACGATCCCCGGCGGCCATTGCAAGAACCTGTTTCTGAAGGATGAAAAAGGTTCGATCTGGCTCATAGTCTGCCTTGAGGATGCGCGCGTGGATTTGAAGGCCTTGCCCGCCAAGATCGGCTCGAAGCGCCTCACCTTCGGCAAGCCCGATCTCCTGATGGAAATCCTCGGCGTGGAGCCTGGATCGGTGACGCCGTTCGGCCTGATCAACGACACGGCCGCGCAGACGAAGGTCATCCTCGATGAGCTGATGATGCGCGAGGAATTACTGAATTATCACCCGCTCCGCAACGATGCGACGGCGACGATCCGGGCGGCGGACCTCCTGACATTTATCCGCTCCTGCGGCCACGCTCCCCGCATTGTGGCGGTCAGCGCACCCTGATTGAATTTCAGGCGGGAATGGGCCATCTAGAGGAAAAATCTTGAGGATTTTCCATGAATCTGACACTCGGCACAGCACCATCGGCGACGCCCGTTGCCACACCGGCCGACCTAATCAAGGATTCCGACACCAAGCGCTTCATGGCCGATGTGATCGAGGCCTCCAAGAAGGTGCCGGTGATCGTCGATTTCTGGGCCCCCTGGTGCGGCCCCTGCAAGCAGCTCACCCCCACGATCGAAAAGGTCGTGAAGCAGGCCAACGGCAAGGTCCGGCTCGTCAAGATCAATGTGGACGAAAACCAGCAGCTGGCCGGCCAGATGCGGGTGCAGTCGATCCCCGCCGTCTTCGCCTTCGTCAATGGCCAGCCGGTTGATGGTTTCATGGGGGCGTTGCCGGAAAGCCAGATCAAGCAGTTTGTCGATCGCCTTGGCGGGCAGGGCGGCGTCGCCGAGGAGATCGAAGCGACTGTCATCGCTGGGCGCGAGGCGCTTGCACAAAAAGATTATCAATCAGCCGCGCAAATCTTTGGCGAAGTGATCGAGGTTGACCGGGAACATGCGGGCGCCCTTGCGGGCCTTGCCAAATGCCAGATCGAAACCGGTGAGCTCGACAGTGCCGAAGTTACATTGGCCCTGGTGCCCCCGGCGAAATCCAATGACCCCGAAGTTCTGAGCGCCAAGGCAGCGCTTGAACTGGCGCGCACCCCGGTCGATCTTTCCGAAGCAACAAGGCTGCAAACCGAGGTCGGCAAGAACCCCGATAATTTTCAGGCCCGCTTCGATCTTGCAAATCTTCTCAACGGCACCGGGCAGAAAGCCGAAGCCCTCGACCATCTTCTCCACATCATCCGCAAGGAACGCGAATGGAATGAGGCGGCGGCGCGCAAGCAGTTGGTGAAATTTTTCGAGGCCTGGGGCCCGAAGGACGAGCTCACGCTGCAAGGCCGGCGCAAACTGTCATCGATTCTTTTTTCCTGAGGCTTACATGGGATTTTTCGAACGATATGCCAGCCCCGCCGATCTGCCGCAGCGCCTGCCCGTGTTTCCGCTGTCGGGTGCATTGCTACTGCCCCGCGCCGATCTGCCGCTCAACATCTTCGAGCCCCGCTATCTCGAGATGGTGACCGATGCGCTGACCGGCGACCGGCTCATCGGCATTATTCAACCGGTGATCGGCTCGGAAAAAGACGACCGCCCGCCGCTCATGGCCGTTGGCTGCGCTGGCCGGATCACCGCCTACGCCGAAACATCCGATGACCGCATGCTGATAACCCTGACCGGCGTCAGCCGCTTTGCCATCTCCGAGGAACTGGATACCGACACCCCCTACCGGCAAGTGATCGCCGACTTTCACCCCTATGCCGTCGATCTCGTTTCCGATGTGGGCGCCGCCGAGGTCAACCGCCCAGCCCTGCTGAAAGCGTTCCGCGACTATTTGAACGCCAATGACATGAACGCTGACTGGGAACAGGTGGACGCGGCCTCAACGGAAATTCTGGTGAACACGCTCTCGCAGCTCGCACCCTATGCGCCCAAGGAAAAGCAAGCGTTGCTGGAAGCGCTCGATCTCAAGACCCGCGCTGACGTTCTGGTGGCGCTCACCGAAATGGCTCTGGCCCGCACGGCCCGTGGCACGAACACGCGACTGCAATAATGCCACGCGAAGCCGATCCGAAACTGCTCGAGATCATGGTGTGCCCCCTTACCAAGATGCCGCTCCACTACGACCGTGAAAAGCAGGAACTTGTCTCGCGCACCGCCCGCCTCGCTTATCCGATCCGCGACGGCATTCCCATCATGCTCCCCGAAGAGGCCCGCGAGCTCGGCGATGAGTGAGCCATGGCCCGTCGAGTTGCGGCTGGCCAAGGATAGAAAAACGCTCACGGTTGTTTTCGACGATGGCCAGTCCTACGCACTGGCCGCCGAATATCTGCGCGTGGAAAGTCCCAGCGCCGAAGTGAAAGGCCATGGCCCCGGCCAGGAGCAACTGGTTTTCGGCAGGAGAAATGTTGGCATCCTGCGACTCGAACCAGTGGGCGCCTATGCGGTCCGCATCATATTCGACGACAGCCACAGCACCGGCCTCTACACCTGGACCTATCTGGCCAAGCTGGGCCGCGAGCACGAGGCAATCTGGAAAGAGTATGTGTCAAAGCTCGAAGCCCAAGGCCGCACGCGTTAAACCCGTTCGCCGCGCAGCAGCTTGGGCAGCGATCCTGATTGTCCCGCTGCTTCGTTGACGAAACCGGCTTTCAGCGCCGGAATTCGATTCACCGCCGCCAAGCCCGTATCGCGCAGCAGGCGGAGCAGGGCGTTGTCATTGCCGAAGAGCCGGTTGAGGCCATCGACGGCAGCAGCGGTCAACACCGTG
>JBGTNZ010000078.1:0-3909 GCA_041742805.1 Aestuariivirga sp. | reverse complement strand
CTGGATGGGAGCGCCGGGACGCGGCCGGGCGCTTGGCGTTGGCGAGGTCAAGTTCACCGGCATGGTGACGCCAGCCGTCAAGAAGGTGGAGTACGTGGTCAATCTCAAGCGCGTCATCCTGCGGAAATTGAATCTGGGAATCGCCGACGGGTTGCTGAAGGCAGACGGCGAAACCATCTATACGGCGGCCGACCTCCGGGTCGGCCTGTTCCAATCGAATCCCGCCTGAGGAGGCCCCCAATATGCGGCGAGTCGTGGTCACCGGACTCGGCATCGTGTCGAGCATCGGCAACAATACGCAGGAAGTGCTTGCCTCGCTGCGCGAGGCAAAATCCGGGATCGTGAAATCCCCGGATTACGAGCGCCTGAATTTCCGTTGCCAGGTGCATGGCGCGCCCAACTACGATCTAGATACCGTCGACCGCCGGGTGCGGCGCTTCATGGGGGATGGGGCGGCGTGGAACTATGTGGCTATGCAGCAGGCGATTGTCGATTCCGGCCTTGAGGACAAGGACGTGAAGAACGACCGCACCGGCATCATCATGGGATCGGGCGGGCCTTCGACCAAGACGGTGGTGGCGGCTGCGGATGTGACGCGCGAAAAGGGGCCGAAGCGCGTGGGGCCTTTCGCAGTACCCGCCGCCATGTCGAGCACCAATTCCGCGACTCTCGCCACGCCCTTCGGCATTCGGGGCGTCAATTATACAATCTCCTCGGCCTGCGCTACTTCGGCCCATTGCATCGGCAATGCCGCGGAGATGATCCAGTGGAACAAGCAGGATGTGATGTTCGCAGGCGGAGGCGAGGAACTGGACTGGACTCTCTCGGTGCTGTTCGACGCAATGGGCGCCATGTCGTCGAAATTCAATGCAACGCCTGAGAAGGCGTCGCGCGCCTATGACAAGAACCGGGATGGATTTGTGATCGCCGGCGGCGGCGGCACCATCGTGCTGGAAGAGCTTGAGCATGCCAAGGCGCGGGGAGCGCGGATTTATGCCGAGCTCGTGGGCTATGGCGCGACATCGGATGGCTACGACATGGTG
Organism: Aestuariivirga sp.; assembly: GCA_041742805.1. Taxonomy (GTDB): domain Bacteria; phylum Pseudomonadota; class Alphaproteobacteria; order Rhizobiales; family Aestuariivirgaceae; genus Aestuariivirga. Next base: position 2,866 of record JBGTNZ010000078.1, on the reverse strand, counting down.
GCGCCTTCGGGCGAAGGAGCGGCGCGCTGCATGCAGCTTGCCATGGCCACGGTGAAAGAAAAGATCGACTACATCAATCCGCATGCCACCTCGACGCCCATCGGCGACAAGAAGGAAATCGAAGCGATCCGCAGTGTGTTCGGCGAAAACATTCCGGCGATCTCGGCCACCAAGTCCTTGACCGGCCATTCCCTCGGCGCCACCGGCGTGCAGGAGGCGATTTATTCGATCCTGATGATGAAAAACGGGTTCATCGCCGAGAGCGCCAACATCGAGGAGCTCGATCCGGAGTTCGCCGACATTCCCATCGTGCGCTCACGCCAGGACAACGCCAAGATCGATGTGGCGATGTCTAATAGCTTCGGCTTCGGCGGCACCAACGCCACCCTCGTCCTGCAACGATACAACGGCTGAGCCCATGAACCAGGGATTGATGAGCGGCCGCCGCGGCTTGATCATGGGGGTCGCCAACGATCATTCGATAGCCTGGGGCATCGCATCCGAGCTTCACAAGCACGGCGCGGAACTCGCCTTCACCTATCAGGGCGAGGCTTTCGGCAAGCGCGTGAAGCCACTGGCGGAGCAGGCCGGATCGAAACTTCTGCTCTCTTGCGATGTCGAGGACATCGCGACCGTTGACGCCGTGTTCGACAAACTAAAGCGTGAATGGGGCAAGATTGATTTTTTGGTTCACGCCATCGCCTTTTCCGACAGGAACGAACTCAAGGGGAAATATTCCGAAACGACACGCGAGAATTTTACGCGCACCATGGTGGTTTCGTGTTTCTCCTTCACCGAAGTCGTCAAGCGCGCCGCGGAACTGATGCCCGATGGTGGATCTATCGTCACGCTTACCTTTGGCGGCTCGGTTCGCGTCATGCCGAATTACAATGTAATGGGAGTGGCGAAGGCGGCGCTTGAGTCATCGGTGCGCTATCTCGCCGCCGATTACGGGCCGCAGGGCATCCGGGTCAATGCGATATCAGCGGGACCCATGCGAACACTCGCGGGCGCCGGTATCGGCGAGGCTCGCGCCATGTTCAATTACCAGCAAGCCCACGCACCGCTCCGACGCGCGATCACGCTTGAGGAAGTCGGGGGCGCTGGCCTCTATCTGTTATCGCCGCTTTCGGGCGGGGTGACCGGGGAGATCCATTATGTGGATGCCGGCTATAATATCATTTCCATGCCTCGTCCCGAGGATATCAGGAACGGCAGCGGTCAGCCTGCCGTATAATTGGCGGCGTTCAGGGTTGTGATTGTGGGGTTACGGCCATTGAGGGGGTTTTCGGGATTCCAGGCGAGGCTGGTTTCATAGAAGCGCGCCGACAGCGCATCGTACATGAGCAGGCGGCCGGCGAGGCTTTCGCCGATTCCCAGAATTTCCTTGATCACTTCCATCGCCTGCATCGAGCCCAGGACGCCGGGAAGAGCTCCGAGGATCCCCGCCTCCTCGCAGGCCGGGAAAAGGCCAAGTGGCGGAATTTCTCCGATCAGGCAGCGATAGCTCGGCCAAGGCACGCCATCAGGGGAAATCTCGTGCGGCTTGAAGGTGGAAATCTGCCCGTCGAATTGGCCGACGGCCGCGGAGACCAGAGTTTTCTTCGCGAGATAGCAGGCGTCACTGACCAGGAACCGGGTCGGGAAATTGTCGGAGCCATCGGCGATGATGTCATATTGCGAAACGAGGTCCAGTCCGTTCTCCGGCATGATGCGATGCGGGTGCTCGATGATGTTGATATGGGGGTTAAGCGCATTGAGCAACTGCGCGGCGCTTGTTGTTTTGTGTTCACCGACGCGGGCGGTGGTATGAATGATTTGGCGCTGCAGATTAGAAAGGCTGACGGTATCGTTGTCGACGATACCGATGGTGCCGACGCCGGCTGCGGTGAGATAGAGCAGGACCGGGGCGCCCAAGCCGCCGGCGCCGACCACAAGCACTTTGGCGGCCTTGAGCTTGGTTTGCCCCGGGCCACCAACATCGCGCAGCACGATGTGTCGCGCGTAGCGTTCGACCTCTTCAGACGAAAGAGCCATCAAGCGGTTCCCGAAGAGCCGAAACCGCCCACACCTCGCGCGGTATTATCCAGCGTCTCGACTTCAATCCAGCGCGCCTGAGCCACGGCGGTGACAATCATCTGGGCGATGCGGTCGCCGCGGGCGATCACAAAATCCTGTTGGCCATGGTTGATCAGCGGCACTTTGATCTCACCCCGGTAATCGCTGTCGATGGTGCCTGGGGCATTGAGAACGGTGACGCCGTGCTTCACCGCAAGACCCGAGCGCGGGCGCACTTGCGCTTCGAAGCCCGTGGGCAAGGCGATGGCAAATCCGGTCGGCATGAGACAGCGTTCGCCGGGTTTCAGCACCGTTTCTTCGGCAGCGCGGAGGTCCATGCCGGCGGAGCCTTGGGTTTCATAGGATGGCAAGGGCAGGCCATCACCATGGCCAAGCCGGGTAATCTGGACTGACGTCATTCGGCGGCTTTCGCCGGTGCTAGTAATTTGCCGGCGAGGAGCTGCATGAGGCGCTCGGCCACTTCGCGTTTCGACATCTCCGGCCAGGTCTCGACGCCTTGCGGGGTCACGATGTGGACCCTGTTTCGATCGCCACCGAAGACGCCTGTCGCGGCGCTCACATCATTGGCGACGATCATGTCGCAGGCTTTACGCGCAAGCTTCTCGCGTGCGTGTTCGACGATCTTTTCGGTTTCCGCGGCAAAACCCACGACGAGTGCTGGGCGGTTTTTCTTGCGGGTGGCGATAGCGTGGAGGATGTCGGGGTTCTCGGTTACGGAAAGGGAAATCGCTGCCCCGCCCTTTTTGATTTTTTCCTCCGCCACACGGACCGCGCGCCAATCGGCAAC
>JBGTNZ010000077.1:0-7521 GCA_041742805.1 Aestuariivirga sp. | reverse complement strand
GGCGCCGCGGGGGGCTTCGCAGCCTCTGCCGCCGAATCCGCCCAAAAGGCCATCAATACGCAAAACAACGCAATTTTCGACAGGTTCATGGATTCCGTCCGCCTGAGGTAGCAGGATTAATGCCGCGAGGATGGCGGTTCAATGGCAGCCCCTTACTTTGGTGAATCTGCCCAGCCGATCACCGGCAACGGACCGTGTTGTAACATTGCCACAAAAACCTTTGAATTCGACGGCCGAATTGCAACTTGGCGCTTTCTTGCTAAGGTGACAACTGGCGACAGGAGCCGAAAGGCTCGCAAGAGAGAGGGACGGGTGGCAGTGGCGAAGAAAGCTATGGGCTACAATCGGCCCATAGCTGTTCAAGTTGACGACCTCCACAAAAGCTTCGGCCCCCTCGAGGTGCTGAAAGGCGTCTCTCTCGTCGCGCGGGAAGGCGATATCGTGTCGATGATCGGCGCCTCGGGCTCCGGCAAGAGCACGTTTCTGCGCTGCATCAATTTCCTCGAAATGCCCACCAAAGGCCGCATCCAGGTCACCGGCGAGGATATGGCGCTCGCCCCCGGCCACGACGGCAACCTCCACCCCACCAACCGCCGCCAGCTCGAACGCATCCGCACCCGCCTCGGCATGGTCTTCCAGAGCTTCAACCTGTGGCAGCACATGACCGTGTTGCAAAATGTCATCGAGGCGCCCGTCCATGTCCTCGGCCTGGCGAAAGCCGAGGCCACGGAGCGCGCCGACAAAATCCTCAACAAGGTAGGCCTCTTCGACAAGCGCGATCAATATCCGGCCTTCCTCTCCGGCGGCCAGCAACAGCGCGCCGCCATTGCCCGGGCGCTCTGCATGGAGCCCAAGGTCATGCTGTTCGATGAGCCCACCTCAGCACTTGATCCCGAGCTGGTGGGCGAGGTTTTGAGGGTGATCCGTAATCTGGCGGAAGAGGGCCGCACCATGGTTCTCGTCACCCACGAAATGAAGTTCGCCCGCGATGTCTCCAGTCACGTCATTTACCTGCACCAGGGCGTGATCGAGGAAGAGGGGCCGCCAAAGCAGGTTTTTGGCAAGCCTAACAGCGTGCGCTGCCGCCAGTTCGTCTCCGGTATACACTGACTTGGCAAGGGTTTCCCGGCATGCTTTAGTTGCATTCCAGGATCGCTTTTAACTCGGGGAGAAAACCATGAAAATATCGCGCCGCATTCTTTTTGCCGCCGCCGCATCCGCAATGATGGCGTCCGCCGCACCCGCCATGGCCGACGTCAAGATCGGCGTCGCCGCTGAACCCTATCCACCTTTCGCCTCCAAGGATACTTCCGGCACCTGGGTCGGCTGGGAGATGGATGTTATGAATGCGGTCTGTGCTGAAATGAAGGAAAAGTGCGAGCTCGTCGAAGTCGCATGGGATGGCATCATCCCCGCACTCACCGCCAAGCAGATCGATGCCATCATGGCCTCGATGCTGATCACCGATGTCCGCAAGGAAACCATCGACTTCTCGAGTATGTATTATCAATCGCCGCCGGCGATCCTCGGTCCGAAGAACGGCGATATGGATGTCACCCCTGAACATCTGAAGGGCAAGACGATCGGCGTGCAGGTCTCCACCGCCCATGAGAAATCGGTGCAAAAATATTTTGGAGACGTGGCGGAAATCAAAACCTACGCGACCCAGGATGAAGCCAACAGCGATCTTGCCGCGGGCCGCCTTGACTATATTCAGGCCAACAGTTTGGCTATGGATGCGTTCCTCGCTACGGATGAGGCCAAGGCCTGCTGCGAGGTCAAGGGCACAGCACCCATGGACGTGGAGTTCTTCGGCGAAGGTGTAGGAGTTGGCGTCCGCAAGGAAGACACGGCCCTTCGCGACAAGGTCAACGCCGCAATTGCGGCGATGGCGGCATCGGGCAAGTTCGAGGAAATTACCAGCAAATATCCGGAACTAGTCGGCAAGATCACGCTTCCAAAAAAATAGTCAGTTCAAGTTCGTAAACCGCGCGGAGCCCATCAAGAGGCGCCGCGCTTAAAGGGAGAAAACCATGAGATTATCACGCCGCGTTTTATTCACCACAGCAGCGGTGAGCATGATGACCATCGCCTCGCCCGCCATGGCCGACCTTAAGGTCGGTGTCGATGCCGGGCCTTATCCGCCCTTTTACGCACCTGATCCTTCTGGAAAGTGGGTCGGTTGGGAAATGGACGTCCTGGACGCGGTTTGCGCGGAAATAAAGGAGAAATGCGAAGTCGTGCCCGTCGCGTGGGACGGCATCATACCTGCACTGACGTCAAAACAAATCGATATGATCTTTGGGTCGATGTCAATTACCGCCGAGCGCCAGAAGGAGATTGACTTCTCCGACATGTATTACGACACACCGTCAATGATGATCGGCGCCAAGAATGGCGACATTGACATTAGCCCCGCTCATCTGAAGGGTAAAACCATCGGTGCTCAGGTCTCGACCACCCACGCGAATTATGCCTTGAAGTATTTTGGAGCCGCGGGCGCCGAGATCAAAACCTACGCCGCCCAGGACGAAGCCGATAGCGATCTTGCAGCGGGCCGCCTGGATTATGTGCAGGCCGATTCCAGCGCGCTTTTTGCTTTCCTGGAAACAGACCAGGGTAAGGCCTGTTGCGAAGCGAAGGGCATGGTGCCGGAGGATCTTGAAATATTCGGTCCCGGTGTTGGTGCCGGCATCCGCAAGGAAGACACGGCCCTTAAGGAGAAGATCAATGCCGCCATTGCCGCGGTGGCGAAGGCAGGCAAGTTCGAGGAAATTACCAACAAGTATCCGGAACTGGTCGGCAAAATACAGGTTCCGAAAAAGATGTAATGGCAATCCGGCCCGCGGCTTCGGCTGCGGGCCCGCGCTTCCTGACAAGCCATGGCCGTCAAATATAGCTTTCCCGATATCCTGGCCTTCGGCGACACGGGTTACGGCGATGAGCTAGCCTGGGGCGCGCTCACGACGCTTGAGATTGCCGTGCTGGCCTATGCGCTTGGCCTTCTCATCGGCACGGTCGGCGCGTTGGGCAAACTTTACGGCAGTCGGCTAACCCGCACCATTCTTAACGGTTACACCACTTTGGTCCGTGCGGTGCCGGAGCTGGTGCTGATCCTCTTGTTATATTATGCGGGCACCACAGCACTGAATGCGCTGCTCGATTCCATCGGCATTGGCAGCGTTGCGATCAACGGCTTCGCCGCCGCCGTTTTCGTTTTGGGTTTTGTTCAGGGCGCTTACTCCACGGAAGTTCTTCGCGCCGCCATCCTGGCCATTCCCATCGGCCAGCTTGAGGCCGCCCGCTCCTTTGGCATGTCGCCCTGGCTTGAGTTCCGGCGGATTACCCTGCCGTCGCTGTTGCCCTTCGCCATTCCGGGCCTTGGCAATTTATGGCTTATCGTCACTAAGGATACGGCGCTCATCGCCGTCGTCGGTTATTCCGAACTTGCCCTGTCGACGCGCCAAGCCGCCGGCAACACCAAAATGTACCTCACATTTTTTCTCGTGGCCGGCGCCATCTACCTTGCCATCACGCTCGTATCGCAACAGGGCTTTGGCTGGCTGGAACGGCGGCTTCGCCGCGGCCAGCGGCTGCACGCATGACCATCGAAACCGCTAAATTCATTGCCAAGGCCGTGATCCTGTCACTGCTCGGGGCAATCGCGCTGTTGGCGGTCTACTGGCTATTCTTCGCGTCCAGCTGGTCGTGGTTGCCAAATTATCTGCCATTGCTGGCGTGGGGATTCTATTACACCGTTCTGCTGCTCGTGGTGTCCAGCGTTCTCGGAATGATTCTGGCCGTGCCCATCGGCCTCGTGCAGGTGACAGGCCCCGCATGGCTCGCCTTCATCGCGAGATGGTTCTGCACCATCATTCGCGGCACGCCGCTACTCATCCAGATATGGCTGATATATTACGGACTGGGATCCCTTTTTCCGCTCATACCGGAGTTGCGGCAAAGTTTCCTGTGGCCGGTGCTTCGCGAGGGAATATTCTACGCGATGTTGGCCTTCACCTTGAGTTTTGCCGGATATGAAGGTGAGGTGATGCGCGGCGCCTTCCTTGGCGTGCCCCGCGGCGAACTTGAAGCCGCGCGCGCCTTTGGCATGTCGCCATGGAAAGTACTCTCCCGTATCTGGTTCCCGCGCGCCGTTAGACAGGTTCTGCCAACGCTTGCGGGCGAGACGGTGCTGCAACTCAAGGCCACACCGCTGGCTTTCACCATCACGGTCATGGATCTCATGGGTGTCACCTCAAAAGTCCGTCAGGATACTTTGCGTATTTTTGAACCATTGATGCTGCTTGCCGTGATATATATGTGCCTCACATTCGTTATCGTTTGGGGCTTCAACCGCATCGAACAGATGGTGCCGCAGAAGCGATGATCGAAAACCGGATCGAGACTTACAAAGGCGACCTCGTGGCGATCCGCCACGACCTTCACATGCATCCCGAGCTGGTGTTCGAAGAGCACCGCACCAGCGCCATCGTGGCCAAGGAGCTGGCTCGCCTCGGCTATAAGGTAACGACCGGCATCGCGGGCACCGGCGTGATCGGCACGCTGAGCAATGGCGCCGGATCTCGCACCCTCGGCATCCGCGCCGACATGGATGCGCTTCCCATCCACGAGATGACCAATCTGCCTTACTCATCGCGATACCCCGGCAAGATGCATGCCTGCGGCCATGATGGCCACACCACCATGCTGCTGGGCGCGGCCCGCTATCTCGCTGAAAGCAAAAACTTCAGCGGCACCGTCCACCTCATTTTCCAGCCCGCGGAGGAAGATGTGAGCGGCGCCAAAAGAATGATCGAGGAGGGGCTGTTCAAACGCTTTCCGTGCGACGCGGTTTTTGCGCTCCACAATGTTCCGGGCGAAGAAGCGGGCCAGATCACCGTGCGTCCCGGCGCCATCACCGCCGGGGCGGATATTGTCAACGTCGTCATCCGGGGCGTCGGCGGCCACGGCGCCATCCCGCACAAGGCGGTGGACCCCATCGTCGCGGCCTCAGGCGTGGTGCTGGCCCTGCAATCGGTCATGTCGCGCAATATTGATCCCCATGATTCCGCCGTCATTACCGTCGGCGCCTTCAACGCGGGCAGCATGGCAACCGTTATTCCACAGGAGGCTCACCTCCAGATCGGCGTGCGCACCTGCACCAGGCCTGTGCGCGATTTTATGGAAAAGCGCATCCCGGAACTGATCACGGCCCAAGCCAAATCTTTCGGCTGTGAAGCCGAGATCGCTTATGGGCGCGGCCATCGCTATCCGCCGGGCTTCAATTCCGAAGCAGAAGCAGCCCTCGTCCGTGATGTCGCTATCGAGATGGGCCAGGAACCTTCCCGTATCGATATGCGCGGCCCCTTCATGTTCGCGGAGGATTTCGCTTACATGCAGGAAGTGACGCCCTCCTGCTATTTCGGACTCGGCAACGGCCTGACCCCCATGCTCCACGACGCCGCCTACGATTTCAACGACACCCTCCTGACCAAAGGCCCCGCTTTCTGGGGAAGGCTGGTGGAACGTTTTCTGGCGAACACTTGAGCGAATTGCGCGAACGGATCCGGGCGCTCTACGAAGGCGAATCGGAGACAGCCCAGCGTTTCCGCTATGGGCTTCTCGTCTTCGATCTCGTCACGATCACTTTCCTGATCACATCTTCCTTCCTGCATTGGCGGGGCACTGAGTATCTCGACGCCGCGATTGGGGTAGTCATCCTCGCCGACGTCGCAGCCCGGCTCTGGATCGCCGACAACCGGTTAAGATGCCTCGTGCATCCGCTCGGTCTCGTAGACATTGTGGTGGTCTTCTCATTGCTGGCGCCGATCATCGGCGAGGGACTGGCCTTCCTCCGCGTCGCGCGAATGCTGCGGCTTCTGCGCTCATATCAATTGCTGCACCGGCTTCGCCAGGATTTCGTTTGGTTTGGCCGTAACGAGCAGACGATCCTGTCGGTCCTAAACGTCGGCATTTTTATCTTCGTCATGACGGCCATCGTCTATGAAACGCAGCACCAGACGACGCCGGAGATTTCCAACTACGCCGATGCGCTCTACTTCACGGTAACGGCGCTCACGACAACCGGATTCGGCGATATCGTTCTCGAAGGAACCGGAGGCCGGATGATCGCCGTCGTCATCATGACCTTCGGCGTCTCGCTTTTTCTGCGCCTCGTGCAGGTGATGCTGCGTCCCCAAAAGGTCGAACACAAATGCCCCGACTGCGGCCTCAACCGCCACGACCTCGACGCCGTCCACTGCAAAGCCTGTGGCCGTCTCCTCAACATCGAGGATGAAGGATCTACTTAAGTCATCCTGCGGTGCGGCGCTTAAGCATACGGCCCCTCCAGCCCAAGCTTACGCATCATGGTGGCGTATGTGTTGGACGTCTTCACCAGCTTGGGGCCATAGCGCTCGATCAACTCCTTGCGTCGCTCTGGGTCAACAGTTGCGGCAAGCGCGCCCCAGATCGCCGCCATGGTCTCGGCCGCCTCGCGAACCTGGGCGGCGGATTCCGCGGCCCGCGCCATGTCCTGCCCCGTCACCTTGCCAACGCAGGGCATGGTCATCGCACCGGCGTTGCCATAGCCTTCAGGCAGTTCGCCCTTGAGGTTGGTGGCAAGCTTGAAGCGTATGCAATCGAAAATCTGGTCCACCGCCTGCTTCGCGCCCTGAACCCGGCTCACATGTTCCGTATCCGCCGCGGCATGGGGCAGAAGCTCTAGCTTGCCCCTGTGGCGCTTCTCAATCTCGAGATAGGGAACCATCGGGCCCGATAATTTGCCGGTCTTAACATCCCTGAACAAATCCGCATCAATCGCCGCATAGCGGATCTTGCCGCTGGCCAGCGCCGCATCCAGTGCCGTGGCATCGACCAGTTCGCCCCGGTCATAGTTGATGAGAACCGCGCCATCGTTCATGCGGTCGAACACCGCGGCGTTGAGCGCGTCGGCGTTGGCATACTTTCCCGTCTTGGCGTTGAGCGCACCGAGGCCCGTATGCGGACTGATAACGTCGGCCCCCTTGGCCGCATCCTCAACCGTCGGCGCAAACTCAAATCCTTCCGACTCGATCCACTCCCGGTGTCGGGGCCTGGCATGAATGGCGACCCGCATGCCGAAAGCCTGCGCGATCCGCGCCACCTCGCGGCCGATATTGCCATAGCCGATTACCGCAATCTTCTTGCCCTCAAGCTTCTCCGTCGGAAACTCGCGAAGGTTCTTCCCCGTGTCAAAATCTTCGGCCACCACACGAGAATGCAGCTCGCCCACCGGCAAGTCCGGCATCACTTTCAGCATCGCCTTGATCGCCATCTGCGCGGTGGCGCGGCTGTTGAAGCTCGGCGTGTTCATCAGCGGCGCTTCACCGCCCTCGCCGGTGCCCCCGCCCCAGGAGGTCGAGCCCATGGTCCCCGTGCCAGCGCCGATACGCACGCCCCCCAGCTTGAACACCGAAGCTTTCGGTACAAAGGTCGCCGCCGCGATCACCGCATCATATTGGCCCTTGTCCGTCTGCGGCA
>JBGTNZ010000076.1:0-4143 GCA_041742805.1 Aestuariivirga sp. | reverse complement strand
GCCAGAAAGGCACCGGCGGGGGCAGGGATTCCGCTAAAGAAGTGTTTGGCCCAGGAGGGCTTGGTCGCATCCTCGGCGGTCACGTTGAAGCGGGCGAGCCTAAGGGCCGTGGCCCCGGCAAGGCTCAGGCAGGCGAGCCATCCCAGGCTGCCGTAGGCGTTAAGACCCCAATTGTAGAGAATGAAGGCTGGAACCGCGCCGAAGCAGACGACATCGGAGAGCGAGTCAAGTTCGGTACCGAATCTGGAAACACAGCCGGTGGCCCTCGCAACCCGCCCGTCGCAGGCATCGAGCAGGGCCGCGACCAATACGCATGTGACGGCCGCCCCAATCTCCTGATTTGTGGCATAGATTAATCCGGTCAACCCAACGAATAACGCCAGCATGGTCACGCTGTTGGGCAGCGCATGGCGAAGAAGCACCATGGCTTCAGGGGAGATGCGGCCAAGAAATATGGCGGCTGGATATCTCATCCCGCAACGCCCCATTCGGCTTGCGGCAGGATCAGGCGGGACGCCGGCTCCATATAATCGGCACTGGGATCGATGGGATTCCAATTCATTTCGCTGGAAAACATGCCGAAGACATCGCCCGAGGTGAAGGCGGGTGCATGCGGCGTGCCCGCGGTCAGCGATTCATCATAGGCGGTGGCGATATCTTCAGGCCGGTATCCCATCCATTGGAATACGGTGGGGGCAATCTGAAAATGACTCGCCCGGCCCCGTAAAATTTCGGCACCTTCCTCCAATTGGGTGCGGACGGCTGGGTTGGATGAGGCGATCAGCAGGGGCACCAGGGCTGTGCGGGGATTTGGTTTGTCCGTGGTGCAATGGGTGAGCTGGCCGAGGCCCACCGCCTGGCCATGATCGGAGGTGTAGAGGAGATTGGTGTTTGAAAAATCGGCGGATTCAAACAGCACCTCCATGAAGTGATCGACCGACCATGCGATGGCGTTGCGATAGGAGGGGACGCGCGTGTCCATGGCGTCAGTGCCCGCTTCGCTTATGGTGGGATGATAGAGTGCTTCCCTGGCGGGGTATGAATCATCATAAGGGAAATGGGCGCCGTTCTTGTTGGCGTAGATGAAGACGGGGCCTTCGCCTTTCAGTTCGGCGGCGATGATTTCGGCGAGGCGGAAATCGGCCTCCGCGCTGGGGACATCGCGGATGGCGTGGAAGGCGTCGATATCGGATTTCTCGGACATCGACATGAAATTCTGCATCAGGCCGGGATTGGTGATGCCGCCCGCCTGGGCATCGACGAAAACCGTGCGGTATCCGGCCTTCTTGGCGTATTGCCACAGGGTGGGGTTGGTATTGACGGTTTTGGCCACATCGGAGCGCGAGGCGGCGAAGCGCAGGATGGCGTTGGAATAGTTGCTGCAGTTGCCGCCGGAAACGGCGGGGCCAAAATTCACGAAGCGATGCGCCAGACCGGCGAGCTTGGGCGTGTGCGGATTGCCGGGGTTGAGATCGAGATAATCGGCGCGGATGCTCTCATCGATCAGCATGACGATGTTTTGGCGCGGCGATGTTTTCACCGACTGCCATTCAACCTGGCGGCGGACGGGCGCTCCCTGCAGCGCGATCTTGGCGCCGGCAAGCGAGGTGAGCGCCACGGGTACAAACTGGACCGGGAGGGACTGGGAGCCGCCGCCGCCTTTGGCATAGACCACGCCGCCGATGAGGGCGATCGGCAGCAAGGGCAGCAGCGCCATGCGGGAAACCCAGGTCCGTAGGGTGGATCGGAAGGGCGCGGGCGGCGAGACAATCACCAGAAATCCCACTGCGAGTACAATCATCGCCAGCACCATATGTGTGCCATAAAATTCCGCGGCGCGCCCTGCCTCATGGCGGGCGTTCCAAAGGGAGATCATGTCGAAAACATTAAGTTCCGACTGACTGGCACGGTGATAACCCCAGGCAACAGCTGTTGAGGCCGCGATGATTATGCCCCAGGCCGCCCTGATCCAGAGCTTCGGCTGGAAGGCTGCGGCTGCGACGGCCACGAGCGCAATGGCCCAAATGAGCAGGAATGGCACGAGCGTTTGCAGCCGGCCGTTTTCAGCCAGCAAACCAACACGCTGCCAGAAGCCAAAATTGGTGACGGCGATAAAGGCCAGAACCAGCATAAGCCGGGCAATCGTCAAGCGGATGACGCTGGCGCGGTTGGTAAGGAGTCTCCGGGCCTGGCGGATATCGATGCTGGTCACGGGCAAGTATCCTTTGCGGATTCGCGGCGATTCGGGTGAGTTAGGTGCAACCCTCCTGCCAAATTGCGGACGGCCATGATTCTTGGTTAATCGTGGAGGAAAGGAACCGATTTCCCATGAAAATGCCGCTGCCGATATTTCAAAGCGAACTGGCGAGACGGCTTGCGGCGCGTGAAATCGCCGAGGGGGCGGACATCGCCTGGGCTTGCGCGTGGCTTGAGGCTTGCGGTTACGGCGGCTTGAAGATGCTGAGCGAAGCGCTGGGCGATGAACCGCGTGAGGTTGAACTGGTACGCGATGGTCTGGGGATCGATCTCAAAGGCGTTTCATGCGCGTTGCTGGCGCCCCGCCTCATGGGAGACGTCGAGAGTGGCGGGCGGGTTTTCCTACGGAATGTGCGCCACGGACTTTATCTGCTGCCGTTCAGCGTGCGCGCCAATATCGGGATTGGCTGTCCGGTCGATCCCGCTTTCGCGTTAGGCGGCGAACGCGCCAATAACCCCTATGCCGAGAAACTGGCGGCAGCGCAACGCGACGGCATCGTTGTGGACGATGAGTCGTGGCGCTTGCTACAAGCCTGATTCACCATGGCCGGACCACTTACCCATATCCGCGTTCTCGATCTCACCCGCGTGCTGGCGGGGCCCTGGGCCACGCAGCTGCTGGCCGATCTTGGCGCGGAGGTGATCAAGATCGAGAAGCCAGGCGAAGGCGACGATACGCGGGGCTGGGGCCCGCCGTTTCTGACCAATGCCGATGGGACGCGCGGCGACGCCGCTTATTTTCTTTCGACCAATCGCGGCAAGTCTTCGGTGTGCATCGATATGGCAAAACCAGAGGGCCAGAAACTCATCCGGGATATGGCGGCCAAATCCGATATCGTCATGGAGAATTTCAAAGTGGGTGGCCTCAAGAAATATGGTCTCGATTATGAGAACCTGAGGCCGGCCAATCCGAAACTGATCTATTGCTCGCTCACCGGGTTCGGCCAGAACGGGCCCTACGCCCAGCGCGCCGGCTATGATTTCATGATTCAAGGGATGGCGGGTATCATGTCGATCACCGGTCAACCCGATGGTACCGCTGGCGCCGAACCCATGAAGACGGGGGTGGCCTTCGCCGATATTTTCACGGGTCTCTACGCCACCATCGGCGTGCTCGGCGCGCTGTATCATCGCGAGCGCACGGGCGAAGGGCAGTTCATCGATATGGCGCTGCTCGACTCGCAAGTCTCTGTGTTGGCCAACCAGGCGCTCAACTATCTGGTCGGCGGCAAGGCGACGACGCGGCTCGGGAATGCCCATCCCAACATCGTGCCTTATCAGACGTTCCAGACACGGGACGGCCATATCATCATGGCGGTGGGGACGGACCGGCAGTTTAAGGAATTCTGCGCTATCATCGGTGTTCCAGAATTATCCGATGACGGACGCTACCGCAGCAATCGCGGGCGGGTGGAAAATCGCGAAAGCCTTGTTCCGCTGCTGGTCGAACCGATGAAGGCCCGCACCACGGCGGAATGGATCGTAGCTTTCGAGGCGGCAGCCGTGCCGTGCGGTCCTATTAATAATGTTGACCAGGTCTTCGCCGATCCGCAGGTGAGGGCCCGCGAGCTTCAGATCGAACTTGCCCGCGCGGACGGAACGAAGACACCGGGCGTCGCCAATCCCATCCGGCTTTCCAAAACGCCTATTAAATATGATAAGGCCCCGCCAGCGCTGGGCGAGGGCACGAGCCGCATCCTGTCCGAAGTATTGGGGCTCGGGGCGGATGATATTGCCGCCTTGCGTGCTTCGGGAGCCATTGGCTAGGCGTCGTTTTCAGGATATCGGGCGCTTGCGCAAGAGAGCATAAGGCGGCCTCACCATGGCCAATTTGATCATTACCTACTGGCGTGACATTCCCTCGGCGGTTTCCGTAAAACTGGGCCG
>JBGTNZ010000075.1:0-2800 GCA_041742805.1 Aestuariivirga sp. | reverse complement strand
TAACTCGCTGCGGCGCCGAGGCAGAGCGCAATGCCGAGGGTCTTTCCTTCCATTGCATTGCCATCGAGTCCCCGCAAAACAACCACGCCCGCCAGTCCGATAAAAATCCCGAGAAGCTTTCGCGCAATCAATCTTTCGTCGCCGAAGGCTGCCATGATGATGACGCCGAACAGCGGCGTCGTCGCGTTGATCACTGAAGCAAGGCCGCTGGCGATTTGCGTCTGCCCCGTAACGATGAAGGAGAAGGGGATGACGTTGTTGAGGATCGCCATGACGATGAAGGGCATCCAGTTGTTGATTCCGGATGGCAACCCACCTTCCACCAGCCAGTGCACCGGGAGCAGGATCGCAGCGGCCATGGCGACGCGCGCCAGGACAATAGTAAGCGGCGGCATCTCCTTGACGGCAACACCGGCAAAGAAATAGGACGCACCCCATAGCACCGCGAGCAGGATGAGTAACAGCCAATCCCGCGGATCGATCATTTTCTCCTTGGCCACCATGAGCATGCGATGGCCGGAGTCGCGAGTGTTGTCGATCCGTTTCGTGCTGTTGTATGTCCAGTGAACGAGAGGAGCGGAACATGTCCAAAATAATTCCCAGCCTTTGGTATTCTGACAAGGCGGTGGAAGCGGCAAAATTCTATGTGTCGCTATTGCCCAACTCGCGAATCGACAGCGTCACCGATCTGCCGGCCGATAGCCCTAGCGGCCCCGCGGGATCGGTGCAGCTCGTCGAATTCACCCTTTCCGGTCAACCCTTCATGGCCATCAACGCGGGGCCGCTCGATCCCTTCAACCACGCAGTCTCCTTCGTCATAAATTGCGCCGATCAGGGCGAGATCGACCGCCTGTGGAGCGCGTTGTTGGACGGCGGTACGGCTGAGGCGTGCGGCTGGCTGAAGGATCGCTATGGCCTTTCCTGGCAGATCGTGCCCACCGTGCTTGGCGAGATGATGAAAGATTCCAACCGCGCCCGCGCCAAGCGCGTGGCGGAAGCCATGCTGCAGATGGTCAAGATCGATATTGCGGCTCTCAGAAAGGCCTATGACGGCGGCTGAGGCTGCGCGTCGCCTTCAACAAGGGTCATGCCCCTGTGCCGCCGTTTGATCTCTTGCCATTTTTTGCGGTCGCCGTTCGTTGACGCCGCCGCTCGATAGAGTTTGGGATAGCGAAATCCGTCCGAAGCCTTGACGCGGCGACCGACGATTTTTCCGATCACTTCGGCCTCTGCTGGTCCGGGCCGGTTTCCGTGTTTCAGAAGAAAGGCGGAATAAGCATCGCGCCCATACTGGTTTTCCCAGTGCTGGGCTTCCAGGCGGACAAGATGTGTATTCGCTGGCGGCGGCGCCGATGATCTGACCGGGAATGGTAGGATTGAACCCAATGCGAAATCTCCAACAAGCCAGTATTGTTGGAGGTCGCTACTTTTACGTTAACCCGCGATATTAAATTTGCCCCTCGCGCGCCATGCGCTTGTCGAGATAGATCGCGCAGAGCTTGGTCAGCTCCTCGATCTTGTCCTGGAAGAAGTGGTTGGCGCCGGGGATCACCTTATGCTCGATGACGATGCCCTTCTGCGTCTTGAGCTTCGAGACCAGGGTGTGGACGGCTTCAGGCGCTGTCACCGTGTCCTTTTCACCATTGAGGAACAGTCCGGATGCGGGGCAAGGGGCCAGAAACGAGAAATCATAATGCTTGGCCAGCGGCGCCACCGAGATGAACCCTGAAATTTCCGGACGCCGCATCAAAAGCTGCATGGAGATCCATGCCCCGAAGGAGACGCCGGCAATCCAGCAGACCTTGGCCTCGCGGTTGAAGGCCTGCAGCCAATCCAGCGCCGAGGCCGCATCCGCCAGTTCGCCGGCCCCATTCTCGAAAATGCCCTGGCTTCGGCCCACGCCGCGGAAATTGAAGCGCAACACCGAAAAACCCCGGCTGGCGAACATCTGGTAGAGCGAATGCACGATGGGGTTATTCATCGTGCCGCCAAAGGTCGGATGAGGATGGAGCAGGATGGCAATGGGCGAACCCGGAGCCTTGTGATGATGGTAACGCGCTTCGATCCGCCCCGCGGGGCCGTTGAAAATCACCTCAGGCATGGGAAAATCGCGTCCTCGTCTGAAAACCCGTGGGGGTGCGGGTCAAATAGTTGACTCCTGCACTCGGGCTTTCTATATCGTTGTTAGAATGTTTCAAAAGGGCTGCCCACCATGCGGGTTACCCAAGGAACCTCGCCTTTAGCACGGGCAAGGGGTGCAAAAGCAAGCACTTCGTGAACGGAGAGGGACGACCAGCAATGAAAATGAGCACCAAAGGCCGTTATGCCGTGATGGCAATGATCGACATCGGCCAACACTCCGCAGGCCGGCCCGTGTCCCTCGCCGAAATCGCCGAACGCCAGGACATCAGCCAGGAATATCTCGAACAGCTTTTCGGTAAGCTCCGCAAGGCGGGCCTCGTGGAGAGCGCCCGCGGCCCCGGAGGCGGCTACCGGTTGGCGCGTGAAGCGAGTGAAATCCCGATGGCCGACATTATTCTGGCCGTCGATGAGCCCTTGCGCGTTACCCGCTGTGAAGGTGACGCCGTCGAAGGCTGCGTCAAAGGCGAGAAATGCAGCGCCCATGATCTGTGGTCATCGCTGGGCCGCCAGATGATGTCTTTCCTGGGCTCCATTACGCTCGACGACGTGGTGTCGAAGCGCAATCTGGCTCTCGCCGCGTCCATCAAGCAGGCCAAGGCCCGCCATTGGAGGCCAGGCGTTTGAGAACCTATCTCGACCATAACGCCACGAGCCCGCT
>JBGTNZ010000074.1:0-10654 GCA_041742805.1 Aestuariivirga sp. | reverse complement strand
GACGGGTGAAACGGTGGTAGCCCGTGTGAATTATCACGTCACCTATCCCGCCCGCTTCCAATTAGTCGCCGCCATGAATCCGTGCAAATGCGGGATGGCGGGAGAAGCAGGCCATGTGTGTCGCACGGGTCCCCGCTGTGCTGCCGATTATCAGGGCCGCATCTCGGGTCCGCTGCTTGACCGCATGGATATCCAGATCGAACTGCCCGCCGTGAAAGCCTCCGACCTGACGCTTCCCGCGCCGAAAGAATCCAGCGCCCACGTGGCTCTGAGAGTGGCGGCCGCGCGCTCCATCCAGAGAGAGCGATTTGCGGAACTCGGCAAGCCGCAACTCCGCACCAATGCCCAGGCCGATGGCACGCTGCTCGAAGCCATAGCAACACCCGATGCGGCGGGATTGAAATTGCTGCGCGATGCAGCCGATGCCATGAACCTGTCGGCGCGTGGCTATCACCGCGTGCTGCGCGTCGCGCGCACGCTTGCCGATCTCGATGGCCTCGCGGAAATCTCCCGCCTCCATATCGCGGAAGCCTTAAGCTATCGCCAGCGTCTCGCCTCCTTCCGCCTCGCCGCGTGACCGTTAAAATTTTAGCAAACTCCGCAACACTGCATTCACCGTGGGTCGCACAGCGTAAGGCTTTCGCAAACAGTCCGTGGCAAATGTCATCAAATTAGCATGACAGATCGGACCTGCCACGTGATCCATCACCAACCCGAGGCCGCGGCGGACGACAAGAAGCTTGAGCGCGCGCTTCGCGATCTCGCCCGCCCTGAGGTTGGCCACGGCAAGATGATCGCTGGCGCCTCGGTGGTCATGGTTCTCAGCGGCATTTGCGTTACATTCGCCATGGCGCCCGACGCCTCCCAGCCCCTGCTGACCCTGGCGCTCGCCGGCCTCATCTTCTCGCTTGGCCTCGCGGTTGGAGAAATGTTCTGGCGGCGCGGCACTAGGCGGCGTGTACTGGCCCGCGCCGCCACCGCCGCCGCATTGCAAAAGGCCAGGTTCGATGCCGAAGCATCCAACCGCGCCAAGTCGCGCTTCCTCGCCACCACCAGCCATGAAATCAGAACGCCCATGAACGGCGTCCTCGGCATGATCGGCCTTCTCCTGGAAACTGGCCTGACGCCGGAGCAGGTAAATTACGCAAGAACCGCGGAGGCTTCGGGCCGGGCACTCCTGTCGATCGTCGATGAATTGCTTGACACCACCAAGATCGAGCAGGGCCATCTCGATGTCCAGGAAAGCTCTTTCGATATCGTGAGCCTGGCTGAAAGCGTCACCGAACTTTTGGCGCCCCGCGCCCATGCCAAGGGCGTGGAGATTTCCTGCCATGTGTCGCACCAATTGCCGCAGCATATCATTGGCGATGAGCAGCGCATCCGCCAGATATTGTTCAACCTCTGCGGCAATGCCATCAAATTCACGGCAAGGGGCGGGGTCTCCCTCTCGATCGGGCAGGAAGGCCGCGTCATGACGGTCGCCGTCAACGACACCGGCATCGGCATGTCGGACGATGAGATCAAGCGCGTGTTTGATGAATACGTGCAAGCCAACGCCGATACCAAACGCCTGTTCGGCGGCACGGGCCTCGGCCTTTCCATTTCGCGCAAGCTCGCTGAAGCCATGGGTGGCTCAATTTCTGTAACGAGCGAGTTGGGAAAAGGAACCACCTTCACGGTGCGGCTGCCCTTGAAAACTGACACCACTCTGCGGGAATTTGAGCCGGTGCTCGCAGGGCGCAATTATGGATTGGCGATGGAAGAGGGCCCCATCGCCAGGCATCTCGCGGCGGCCTTGCAGGAACTTGGCGCGAGCGTACGTCATTTCACCTCCCTCGACGAGGTGCGCCGCGCTCTTGCCAGCAAAGAGGATATGGCCAGCCTTTCCTTGATCTCCGATACAACCCATGCCGAAGCGCTCTCATCCTGGGCAAGGCGCCGCCGCGGTGGCGATGCGCCGCGGCAAATTTTCGTCATCATGCGCGCGGAAGAACGCAAGCAGCATCGGCATTTGCTCTCGCATCCCTTCTCGGGCTACCTGTTGAAACCGTTCCGTCGCGCCACGCTGGTCCGCCAGTTGAGCCCTGATGGCGACGCGGCCCTCGACGCCGCAATCTCCACGCTCCGGAAAATAACCGAAAAGCCCATTAAGGGTGCTGGACGAAAAGTCATTCTCGCCGAAGACAATCCGGTCAATGCCCTTCTGGCGCGAACCATGCTGGAAAAAGCCGGATGCCGCGTCACCGATGCCAGCAATGGTAAGGAGGTGCTGAGCTTGCTTAAGGACGGAGTCAAACCCGACATGATTGTCATGGATGTCGAAATGCCCGAACTCGATGGCCTCGAAACCACCCGGCGCATCCGCCAGAATGAGAGCATGACAGGCAGCAGGCGTATTCCAATCCTGGCACTCACCGCCAATTCGCGTCGGCAGGACCACGAAGAATGCCTCGCTGCCGGCATGGACGGCCATCTTTCCAAGCCCTTCGACCGGCAAGATCTTGACGAAGCCATCCTCAGGCTCGTACAGCGCCGCTCGGCCGCCTAAGCGGCCACACAAGTGTCGCAATCGCGCCTTCTGTGGAGCAGTAGAAATCAGCGGGGATCGGGCACTGTCAAGGGTATCGACCATTCACGCCGCCAGAAGCGATTTGAAGCTCCGGCTCGCGCAAGGATCCGGAGACATTCAAGCCTGTCAGAAACTTCGTTACCGGGTGTTTTACGAAGAAATGTCAGCCAAGCCCGATGCGAGCCGCACCGACGCGGACCGCTTCGATGCCTTTTGCGACCACCTCGTCGTTGTGCGGGAGGGAGCAACCTCGACGCCGGACCCGGTAATGCTCGCCGACGGGGAACTTGTCGGCACCTACCGTCTGCTCCGCCAGGATGTCGCCGAGCGGAACGGCGGTTTCTATTCCGAACATGAATTCGATATAGCGCCGCTGCTCGCAACCCATCCCAAGCTTTCCTTTCTCGAGCTTGGCCGTTCCTGCGTCCTCAAGCCCTATCGCACCAAACCCGTGGTCGAGTTGTTGTGGCAAGGCATCTGGAATTATGTGCGCGCCGAGGGCGTCGATGTCATGTTCGGCTGCGCCAGCCTGGAAGGTACTGACCCCGAGGCCCATGCCATAGCCCTGAGTTTTCTTGCGGAGCACCGGCCAGCCCCGCCAGAATGGCACGTGCGGGCATTGTCACATCGTTATCTGGAGATGAAACGGCGCAGCCGCTACGATGTGAAAGCAGCTCTTCGCGCCCTGCCGCCGCTGATCAAAGGGTATCTTAGGGTCGGCTGCTATGTCGGCGAAGGCGCCGTCATCGACAGCCAGTTCAACACCATCGATATCTTGATCATATTGCCCGTCTCGGCAATCAATTCACGCTACTTCAGCCATTTCGGCCAACCTAACGGTTGATGTCATAGGCGGCGATCGCCGCAAGATTTACGATGTCGGAAGCAGTGGCCGACATCGACGCAATCTGCACCGGCTTGTCGAGCCCCGTCAGCAAAGGCCCAACCACCGGGACGCCGCCAAGCTGCTGCAGCATCTTGGTGGAGATCGAGGCTGAGTGCGCCGCCGGCATCACCAGCACATTGGCGGGCCCAGTGAGGCGGCAAAAGGGATAGAGCGCCATTGCCTCACGCGAGAGCGCTACGTCGGCACCCATCTCGCCATCGTATTCGAAATCGACGTGGCGCTTGTCGAGAACCGAAACCGCATTCCTCACATATTCCGAGCGTTCGCCGCGCGGATAACCGAAGGTCGAATAAGACAGCAAGGCAACGCGAGGCTCATAGCCGAAGCGCCGGGCCACGCCGGCTGCTTCTTGGGCGATGTCGGCCAATTCCTCCGCCGATGGCAATTCGTGAATGGAGGTATCGGCGATGAACACGGTGCGCCCACGCACCAGCGCCATGGAAACCCCGATGGGCCGGTGGCCCGGGCGATTGTCGATGGCGCGCCGCACATTATCGAGGGCGACCGAGAAATTGCGGGTGAGGCCGGTCACCAGCGCATCCGCATCCCCCAGCGCCACCATGCAGGCGGCGAAGATATTGCGATCCTGGTTCACCATGCGTTGACAATCGCGGAGCAGGAAACCCCTTCGTTGCAAACGCTCATAGAGATAGTTGGCATAATCCACGTTGCGGTCGGAAAGCCGTGCGTTAAGTATTTCCACATTCTCGTTAAGCTCAAGTCCCGTCGCCGCCAGCGTCTTCGCCACTTCCGTTTCGCGCCCGATGAGAATGGCCTTGCCGAGCCCCGCCGCTGCAAAAGTATTGGCAGCGCGGATCATGCGATCTTCTTCGCCTTCCGCGAACACAACGCGCTTGGGGGTGCCCCGCACCGTCCCAAAAACGCTCTGCAATGTGCCAGCGATGGGATCGAGCCGGGCGGAAAGCTCCGCCGCGTAGCCCTCAAGGTCGGCGATGTGCTTGCGCGCCACGCCCGACTCCATGGCGGCTTTTGCCACCGCCAGGGGAATAGTTGAAATCAGCCGGGGATCGAACGGCACGGGGATCAGATATTCTCGCCCGAAACTAAGTCTTGACCCATGATAGGCGGCGGCCACTTCATCTGGCACATCTTCCCGCGCCAGTCCGGCCAGCGCCTGGGCGGCGGCGATCTTCATCTCCTCGTTGATGGTGCGGGCACGCACATCGAGAGCGCCGCGAAAAATATACGGAAAGCCCAAAACATTGTTGACCTGATTGGGATAGTCCGAACGCCCCGTCGCCATGATGGCGTCGGAACGGACCTTGGCCACCTCTTCGGGGGTGATTTCAGGATCGGGATTGGCCATGGCGAAGATGATGGGATTGCCCGCCATGCTCTTGACCATGGCGGGCGTCAGCGCCCCCGCGATGGAAAGGCCGAAGAAAACGTCGGCGCCATCCAGCGCGTCAACCAGAGAGCGCGCCTTAGTTTCAACGGCATGGGCCGATTTCCACTGGTTCATGCCCGCCGTGCGACCCTTGTAAACCACGCCCTTGGAGTCAGCCAAAATGACATTCTGATGCGGAACGCCCATTGACTTGATGAGTTCGACGCAGGCAATCGCCGCCGCCCCAGCGCCGTTGCAGACAAGCTTGAAATTCTTGATGTCGCGGCCCGTGAGATGGAGAGCATTGATGAGGCCCGCGGTTGCGATAATAGCGGTGCCGTGCTGGTCGTCGTGAAAAACCGGAATGTCCATTAACTCGCGCAGGCGCTGCTCGATGATGAAACAATCGGGCGCCTTGATATCCTCAAGATTGATGCCCCCGAACGTGGGTCCGAGATAGCGCACCGCGCCGATGAATTGGTCCACATCCTTGGTGTCGACTTCAAGATCGATGGCGTCGACATCGGCGAAGCGCTTGAACAGCACGGCCTTGCCCTCCATCACGGGCTTTGCCGCAAGCGCCCCCAAATCGCCAAGGCCCAGGATCGCCGTTCCGTTGGAAATGACCGCAACAAGATTGCCCTTGGCCGTATAATCATAGGCGGTCCCCGGGTCCTCCGCGATCTTGCGCACCGGCACGGCAACACCCGGGCTATAGGCAAGCGACAAGTCGCGCTGCGTCGCCATGGGCTTTGTGGGAGTGATCTCAAGCTTGCCAGGTTTGCCTTGCTGATGGAACAGCAGCGCTTCTTCGTCGGTGATGGTTGGACGCTTGCTCATAAACCCCGCAAAATATCTTGCTGACCCCTCAATTCTTCAGACATAGAGACATGGTTGCCCCTGCTCAAGCCCGAGTTTCATGCTAAGGACAGACCATGAACGAGATGGCGGTGAACGGCGGGGTTGAAGGAGAATTGGCGGCCGCGCGCGCCACGCCCGTCATGGTGCAGTATCTTGAAGTTAAGGCGGCCCATCCCGACTGCCTGCTGTTTTACCGGATGGGCGATTTCTACGAGATGTTCTTCGCCGATGCGGAAGTGGCCGCCCGCGATCTCGGCATCGCACTCACCAGGCGGGGCAAGCATCTGGGCGCAGACATTCCCATGTGCGGCGTGCCCGTCCATGCCGCCGATAGCTATTTGCAGCGGCTTATTCGCATCGGCCACCGAGTCGCTGTCTGCGAGCAAACGGAAGATCCAGCCGAGGCGCGCAAACGAGGCTCCAAATCCGTTGTCCGCCGCGCGGTCGTGCGCCTGGTGACATCGGGCACGCTCACCGACGATACGCTTCTCGAGTCGCGCAGCCACAACTACCTTGCGGCCCTCGCGCGCGTGAAGGCCTCTGGCGAATTGGCGTTGGCCTGGGCCGATATTTCTTCAGGCGAGCTGGCCGTCATGACCACGGGAGCGGAGCGCCTCGCCGCCGATCTCGCCCGCCTCGATTGCCGCGAGATTCTCGTGGCGGACTCTTTGCTGACGGATGCGTCGCTCTCCGGCATTCTCGAGAGCGCTGGTATGCCGGTGACGGCGCTTCCGGCGAGCCGCTTCGACTCTGCCTCCAGTGAACGCCGCTTGCAGGAACATTTCAAGGTCGCCGCCCTTGATGCCTTCGGCAATTTCACGCGCGCCGAAATAGCCAGCCTTGGCGGGCTCCTCGATTATATCGTGCTGACCCAGGCGGGCCGCATCCCGCATTTGCGCAATCCCCGCCGCGAGGAGCCCACAGCCTTCCTCCTCATCGACCAGGCGACCCGCGCCAATCTGGAACTGACGCGCACTCTAGCAGGCGACAAGCGCGGCAGCCTGCAATCGGCCATCGACATGACGGTGACGGCAAGCGGCGCCAGGGTTTTTGCCGCGCGTCTCGCCAATCCGCTCGCCGAACCACCAGCGATTGCGGCCCGGCTCGACGAGGTAAGTTGTTTCGTTGACGCCGCCAGCCTTCGTAACGATTGCCGCGAAGCGTTGTCTCATGTGCCCGATCTTGAGCGCGCCCTTGGCCGTTTGACGGTGGGACGCGGCGGCCCCCGCGATCTTGCGGCCATTCGCGATGGCCTGACCTCCGCACGCGATCTCGCAGGGCGCATCGATTTGAAACTGGACCTTGGCGGCTTGCCCGCAAACATCGCCGCATATCGCGACTGCATGGGCAGCGCCGATATCGGTTTCATCACCGGTTTGAAGGAGGCACTTGCGGAAAGCTTGCCGCTTCTGGCGCGCGATGGTGGCTTCGTGCGGCAGGGTTACCACGCCGAACTCGATGAAACCCGCGCGCTCCGCGACGAAACCCGCCAGGTGATTGCGGCCCTTCAGGTGAAATACGCCGGAGCAACCGGCATCAAATCGCTGAAGATCCGCCACAACAACATCCTTGGGTATTTCGTCGAGGTAACCGAGCAGCACGCAAGCGTGCTGCAAGCGCCGGAACAGGCGTCGATCTTCATCCACCGCCAAACGGTGGCCAGCGCCATGCGCTTCGTCACCACTGAATTGGCCGGTCTCGAACGGCAGATCGCCGCGGCAAACGACCGGGCGCTTGCCATCGAGCAGGAAATTTTCGAAAGGCTCGTGAAAGAAGTAGCAGCCCGAAGCGCCGCAATTTCAGGCATCGCTGAAGCAATCGCGGCCATCGATGTGGCCACGGCGTTAGCCGAACTCGCCGAACGCCGCCGCTATATGCGCCCCCAAGTCGATGGTTCGAGGGCTTTCGATATCCGCGCCGGCCGCCATCCGGCTGTGGAGGCCATTTTGCAGAACACGAGTGCCGGTTCCTTCATCGCCAACGACTGCAATCTCTCCGAAAGCGGCCGCAGGCTGTGGCTCCTCACCGGTCCCAACATGGCGGGGAAATCCACATTCCTGCGTCAGAATGCGCTCATCGTCATCATGGCGCAGATGGGTTCCTTCGTGCCCGCGGGGTCGGCCCATATCGGCGTCGTCGACAGATTGTTCAGCCGCGTCGGCGCCGCCGATGATCTGGCGCGCGGCCGCTCCACCTTTATGGTTGAGATGGTGGAGACCGCGGCGATCCTCAATCAGGCAACACCGCGTTCCTTCGTGATTCTCGATGAGATCGGCCGGGGAACCTCGACCTTCGATGGCCTTTCCATCGCCTGGGCCGCGGTCGAACATCTGCACGAGGTCAACCGCTGCCGCGCGCTGTTTGCCACCCACTATCATGAGCTGACAGCACTCGCAGCGCGCCTTCCCCATCTCAGCAACGCCACAGTGAAAGTGCGCGAGTGGCAAGGCGATGTGATTTTCCTGCATGAGGTCGTGCCGGGCATCGCCGATCGCTCCTATGGCATCCATGTCGCGCGGCTCGCGGGGCTTCCGCCCGCCGTCATCGCCCGCGCCACCGAAGTTCTGCAGAAACTTGAGCAGAGCGACCAAGTCTCCGCGCACAAATCCCTGCCCGACGATCTGCCGCTTTTTTCCGCAGCGCGGCCTCAGAGTCACGAGGCAAAACCGCACGGCTCCAGCGAAGTCGAAAAGAAGCTGGCCGCGGTTGGCCCCGATGATCTTTCGCCCCGCGACGCGCTGGCGCTCATTTATGAGCTCCAAACGCTGCTTCCGGCCCGGCGATGATGCGGGCAGCACTTGAAGCCCTGGTGTCCCAACACGGACTGCAATCGGCGGAGCTGCGGCCCGCAATGGTAACCCATCTCAAGACAGTCCTTGCAACGGCTCGGGAGGAGGCGGAGCGGCGGCTTCTGGCCGATGGCCGTGGCACAAGCTGCGCCGAGACCCTGAGCTCAATCGAGGATGAAATCATCACAGCGCTCTTCGATCTGGCCAATGCCCGCCTGTTTCCATCGCAGAAACCGGAGCGGATTTCGGTTGTGGCGGTGGGCGGCTTCGGGCGCGGCACGCTGGCGCCGGGCTCGGACATCGATCTGCTTTTCCTGTTGCCCGCCAAGCCATCCCAACGGATGCGCAGCATCGCCGAGTTCATTCTCTATGCGCTCTGGGACACGCGCCAGAAAGTGGGCCACGCAACCCGCAGCATTGACGAGTGCATCCGGCTCGCAAAAACCGACAACACCATCCTCACCGCCATTCTTGAAGCTCGTTATATCTGCGGCGATGCCGCGCTGTTCGCGGATTTGGTCAAACAGTTCCGCCGCAACATCGTTGCCATGGGTGCGCGAGAATTCGTGAAAGTCAAGCTTGCCGAGCGCGACCTCCGCCATCACAAGGCGGGAGAAAGCCGCTATTTGGTCGAGCCCGATGTCAAGGATGGCAAGGGCGGCCTCCGCGATCTCAACACGCTATTCTGGATCGCCAAGTTTCTATACGCCACCAATTCGCCGGATGAACTGGCGGAAAAGGGCGCCTTCGCCCAGGACGAAATCGCGGTTTTCAAGAAATGCGAGAATTTCCTGTGGGCCGTGCGCTGCCACCTCCACTTCCTGTCGAAGCGCAGTGACGACCGCCTGAGTTTCGATCGGCAATCGGATATCGCCGAACGCCTAGGCTACAAATCGCGGGGCGGCCTCAATCACGTTGAGCGCTTCATGAAACATTATTTCCTCGTGGCCAGGGACGTGGGCAGCCTGACCCGCATTCTCTGCGCCAGCCTCGAGGCTCGGCAAATGATGGACGCGCCCTCCTTAAGCCGGATGTTCGGCAGGTTCAGGTTCAAGCCCGCCGGCGCCCTCGCCGATGCGCCGGTTTTTCGCTTGGATGGCGGCCGCATTGGCCTGAAGTCGCAGGACGCCTTTAAGCGCGACCCAGTTAACCTGATCCGCCTCTTCGCAGTGGCCGCGAAACATGGCGTAGCGATCCACCCCGACGCCCTCAAGGAAGTGCGAAGGTCGCTCACCCTCATCAAGAAGCCGGTCTGCGACGCTCCGGAAGCCAACGCGATCTTCCTTGAACTGCTGGCCGCAAGTGCCGAGCCCGAAACCATCCTCCGCATGATGAACGAGGCCGGAGTGCTTGGCCGCTTCATCCCGGATTTCGGCAAGATCGTCGCCATGATGCAGTTCAACATGTATCACCACTACACCGTCGACGAGCATCTGATCCGCTCCGTCGGCATTCTCGCCGCCATCGAGCGCGGTGACCTCACCGAGGATCATCCTTTATCCGCGTCGATCTTCCCGACTGTCACCAGCAAGCGCGCGCTTTATGTGGCGGTGTTCCTGCACGACATCGCCAAGGGCCGCTCCGAACACCACGCCATCGCCGGCGCCCGCATCGCGGAAGACTTAGGCCCGCGGCTCGGCCTATCGGCGGCGGAAACCGAAACCGCCGCCTGGCTGGTCCGCCATCACTTGTTGATGAGCGAAACAGCCCAGATGCGCGACTTGAGCGATTTCAAGACAATCCTGGATTTCACCGCTGTCGTGCAAAGCCTCGAACGCCTCAAGCTTCTCCTGATCCTGACTGTCGCCGATATCCGCGCCGTGGGCCCTGGCGTCTGGAATGGCTGGAAAGGCCAACTGTTGCGCACCCTCTACGCGGAGGCCGAGCAGGTCCTCTCGGGCGGCCACGCCTCGATCACCCGCAAGGAACGAGTAGCCGACGCCCAAGCTGCCTTCTTCGCCAGGCTTCCCGGCTGGAGCGTAGAGCAGAAAGCCACCTATGCCGCCCGCCATTACGATGCCTATTGGCTAGGTGTTGCAGTGGAAAAGCAATTGCGCCACCAGGCGCTCATCGCCCGCGCCGAGCCCAAAAGTGTCATGACCGAGGTCGAGACCGACGCCTTCACGGCCATCACCGCGCTCACCGTCTATGCTCCCGATCATCCGCGCCTTGTCGCCTTG
>JBGTNZ010000073.1:0-7253 GCA_041742805.1 Aestuariivirga sp. | reverse complement strand
TTCAGGTTTTTGCACGGCGGGACTTTATATCGTGTGCGAGAGCTGGCTCAACACGGCCTCCACGAACCGCAATCGTGGGCAGATGCTGTCGCTTTACATGATCGTGACTTACGGCTCGCTGGGAGCGGGGCAATTGCTGCTTAACGTGACGGATACGTCGGGCTTTTCGCGTTTCATCATCGTCTCGGCGCTGCTTTCGTTTTCGCTCGTGCCGCTGATCCTCCTGCCGATGGAGGCGCCCGTCATCAAGGGTGCCAGGCTCGTGGCTATCGATGAAATCTGGCGGGCTTCGCCGCTTGCGGTGATCGGCGCGGTGAGTTGCGGCCTGGCGCAGAGCGCCTTTTTTGCCATGGGTCCGGTATACGGGCTCACAGCCGGACTGCCGCTGGTCTATGTCTCGATCATGATGGCGCTACCCCCCATCGGCGTGATATTTTCGCAATACCCCATCGGCTTGATTTCGGACCGCTTCGACCGGCGCACCATCATCCTTCTGCTCAGCATCGTGAGCGCTGCGATCGCCGGCGCCACGCTTTTCACCAGCGGGTTCACACCCATTCTCTTTATCGGCATGCTCACGGCATTCGGCACCGTGTCGCTGCCGATCTATTCCCTGGTGATCGCCCACGCCAACGACCATCTGCAAAAAGAGCAGGTGCTGGGCGCCTCGGCTAAACTCGTGCTGCTTTATGGCCTTGGTTCCACGGCGGGGCCGATATTGGTGGGCCTGGCCATGCGGCAAATCGGCGGCGAGGGCTTTCTCATTTACATGATGATGGCCTATGGGGCGTTGGCGGCTTTCGCCTTTTGGCGGCGGCTGCGCCAGCCGGAGCAATTCCGCGCCAGGGGAAATGAAGTGCTGAAAGTGAGCCCCGTGACAACGCCCACGGGGGCGGGCGCGCTTGGCGATTGAGAGCTTACCCGTATCTTAAAGAGCGTGGTGAACGGAATGTTAAGCCTTGCCTGACACCATTGTGATTATCACAGAATGGTGCCTGCCTTGAACGACCAGCCGACCCTCGGACTCGATACCGCCATCCTCAATGAGGTCGTCGAAAACGGAACTGCGGAACAACGCCAGGCTTTAGCTACTCAACTCGCGGGATTTTTGGTCAACGCGGAGACCACGTCCGGTGAACGCAACCAGGTCGTTCCTATCGTGCTCAAGCTTGCGGTCGATCCCGCGGCCAACGTCCGGCGCAGGCTCGCCTTGGGGCTCGCCGCGGTCGCCGATCTCAACGCAGACATTCTGTTTTCCATCGTCTCCGACGAGGATGAAATCGCGCTGCCGTTCCTTGCGGCTACGCCGGCGCTGAATCACTGGCATATGCTGGCGGTGCTCAGGGTTGGCGATGACGCACGCCACATCGCCATCGCACAGAGACGCGATCTTTCGGCTGAAGCTTTGACTTACATCGTCAAATCATCAGCGCTTGAAGCCTGCTTCGCCCTCTTCGACAATGGTTCCGTGCGGCTCGGTGACCGCGAATACCGCGCGCTCTACGCCCGCTTTGGCCAAGCGCACGAAATGATCGAACACCTGCTGTCGCGCTCCGACTTGCCGCTCGACATACGGATCACCCAGGCCAAGCGCGCGTCTCACCGCATGCATCAACTGATGGCGGAACGTGGATGGATGCCCGCCAATGATGCGGCCGAACTTGTGGCCGACGCGGAGGAGACCGCCGTCCTTCGCATTCTGGTGGAAGCCGGCGAAGCCGAACTCGTCCGGGTCATCGGCTTTCTCGTCTCCAAAGCCATGTTGACGCCTTCGATTATCCTCCGCGCCGCCTGTCTTGGCGAAATGCACGTGGTGGAGCGCGCGCTGGCTCATCTCGCGGGAGTTCCGCTGCCCAAAGCACGCGACCAGATGGCGGGACGCGGCTTGAGCGGGTTCAAGGGCCTCCATGGCAAATCGGGCTTGCCGCAAAGCTGTTACGGCATTCTGCAGGCGGCGTGCGACGTGGCGCAAGACGAGCGTGAGGAGGGCGCAGTACTTGACGCGGAGGGTTTTGGCCGCCGGCTGATTGAAGTGCTGATGACACGTTACGAATCCATGCCGCTGAAGGATCGCGCCCGACACCTCGAATTCGTCGGACGTTTCGCCGAAGACCGCGTGCGCGTCATCGCCAAGCGGCTGAAGGCCGATATCGCAAGGGCGGCTTAACCTCGCTGCACAATCCTCAAATCTGTCATCGCCGGACTTATTCCGGCGACCCATAGTTCCGCATCTGCGGTGTTCGTTGATGAATGGGTTGCCGGGACAAGCCCGGCAATGACAAAGTAGGGAATACCTTCAGAATCTAAACTGTTCACGCAGCACGCGTTCGGCGAGGCTGTGTCCGGGGTCGAAGAGGATCTTGGCGGAGCGCTTGCGGTCTTCGGCGATCACCACCTCGCGCACATCGCGGACTTCCACATGATCGGCGACGGCGGCCACCGGGCGTTTTTCCGCCTCCAGCACGGTTATCGTGACCTTGGCCTGGTGCGGCAGGATGGCGCCGCGCCAGCCGCGGGGCCGGAAGGCGCTGATCGGCGTGAGCGCCAGCAGGGGCGAATTGATGGGGAGGATCGGTCCGTGGGCGGAGAGATTATAGGCCGTGCTGCCCGCCGGCGTTGAAAGCAGCACGCCATCGCAGATCAGTTCCTCAAGCCGCGTCTTGCCATCGACAGCGATCCCGAGCTTGGCTGCCTGATAGCGCTGGCGGAGAAGGGAGACTTCGTTGAAGGCCAGGCCCTTGTGGGTTTTCCCGGCTTCGTCGGTCGCCAACATTTTGAGCGGATGGATGCTGGTGAGTTCGGCCGCTGCGAGGCGATCCAGCAGGTTATCATCTTGATAGTCGTTGAGCAGAAAACCGACGGAGCCCCGGTTCATGCCGTAGATGGGAATGCCGGTGGAGACGAAGCGATGAAGGGTTTGCAACATGTGTCCGTCGCCGCCGAGGACGACGACGACGCTAGCCTCCCCCGGAGCGGCGTTGCCATGGCGCTTCACCAGCTGGGCGAGGGCCTTGCGGGCCTCGGGGGCATCGGAGGCCAGGAAGGCGATGCGGTCGTATTTCATGCCGGTTTCATCGCGTTGACAGGCGGGCGCATTGCCTACATTGAAGGCGCCCCTATTAGCAATCCCTGAACGGGCCGTCCAAGATTCATGCGTTTCATCGTCATGTGCACCACCTGCCGCCATTCCGCGGACGAAAAGACCGGTCCTGACGGTCGCACTGGGGGCGAAACTTTGATCGCGCACATGGGCGAGGCGCTGGCAGAGCGGGGCAGCGACATTCCGATTCATACCCAGGCCTGCCTGTGGAACTGCAAGCGCCATTGCAGCGTATTTTTGCGCGACGATGACCGGTTCAGTTATTTCACCGGCGACCATGCGCCGACGCGGGCGCAAGCGGAGGCCATTCTCGACTGGTTTGAATTGCATGGAGCCAGCGAGACGGGTGAGGTGCCGTTCCGCACCTGGCCTGACGCCATGCGGGGACATTTTATCTCGCGCATTCCCAAGGTGCCGGATTGAGTTCGGTGACTTTCGTTCTCGGCGGCGCCCGATCCGGCAAGAGCCGGTATGCGGAAGGGCTTGCTGCAAAACACCGGGGCCGCAAAACCTATATCGCGACTGCTGAAACCATCGATAATGAGATGCGCGAACGCATCGCCAGGCATCGTGAACAGCGGGGCGATGGCTGGCAGACGCGCGAGGCCCTGCTCGATCTCGTCACAACGCTTAATGCCTGCAAGAATGGTTTCGTGCTGATCGATTGCATCACCGTATGGATCGGCAATCTCATGCATCACCGGCGCGATGTGAAAGCCGCGGTCGCGGAGTTGTGTGAAGCTTTGGCGCACACAACGGCCCGTGTCGTTGTCGTATCAAATGAGGTGGGTCTCAGCATCGTGCCCGGCAATGTGCTGGCGCGTGCCTTCCGCGACGAGCAGGGCTTTGCCAATCAACGGCTCGCCGAAGTGGCCGATGAAGTGATCTTCGTGGCGGCGGGATTGCCAATGGTGCTCAAGAAACGACGGCGCAAGCCACCGCCAAAAGCAAGAAGAAAGTCATCGCGCGGGCGTAAAGCCTGAGCCCGGCCAAAATATCGTGCCGGTTAAGATCGCCGCGTCCTTCGCCCATCCATGGGAGCTCGACCCTTCGCCCGCTGTAGGAGCGGGGACCGCCGAGCTTTAAGCCAAGTCCCGCCGCGAACGCGGCTTCGGACCACCCGGCATTGGGGGAAAGATGCTTCGGTGCGTCGCGCCACATAGCCCTGAGTGCAGCCTTGCCATACTCCCTCGACTCCCACGCGGCGGCGCCTGCATAGAGAAGCCCTGAGAGCCTCGACGCCGGCAGATTGACCAGATCGTCGAGCCGGGCCGCAGCCCAACCAAAATTGCGGAAGCGTTCGCTCCGGTGCCCGATCATCGAATCCGCCGTGTTGATGGCCTTGTAGAGCACGATGCCCGGCAGGCCGAGGAGAGCGTACCAGAGGACAGGGGCCACGACTCCGTCCGAGGAATTTTCGGCAAGGCTTTCAAGTGCCGCGCGTGTCACGCCCGATTCATCGAGCTGGCCCGGATCGCGGCCAACGATCATGCTGACGGCGCGGCGGCCTTCTTCAATCGATTGGCCCAGGTCTCGATGGACGGCCTCCATATGTTCGCGAAGCGAGCGATACGCAATGAAGGCGGTGGCGATGAGCGCCTCGGCAATCCAGCCAAAAGGTATTTGTGAAAGTATTTTAGCGGCGAGCCAGGCGGATATGAACGAAGCGGACAGCAACAGTGCGATCGCCGCGGTTCCGCGAACCCTGCCTTCCCATGAGGGCAACTGAGGGTCGTTCAATTCCACATCAAGCTTGCTTATGAGTTTGCCGATCCATTCGACGGGGTGGCCGATGGTGGCGTGTATTCTTTTGGGGTAGCCCACCAGGCGCTCCACGATGAGCGCCAGCGCGGCGGAAGCGAAGACCGGGAAAGGCCACATCAGACTTCTTCCGCCAGCGCCAGAATCTGATCAAGATCGAGATGGCGTTCCAGGTGGGCGGCGAGCGCTTCGAGGCTTTGCTCGATCTGTTGTTCGTAGCGAAGATCGCTGGAGGCGCCAAGCGAGGCGAGGAAGGCGGCACGGAAATCATCGCCGGCGAAACAGCCATGGACATAGGTGCCGGTGATACGTGCATCGGCACTGATGGCGCCGTCCGGATTATCACCGATCATTGCAAAGGGGCGGGAACAATCGGGACCTGATGTTTCGCCCAAGTGAATTTCATAACCGGTCAACGCCCGGCCTGTTGGGACGTGGATGGCCTTGACGCGGGCCAGGGTCTTATCAGGAAGGAGCGTACTTTCCACGTTGAGATGGCCGAGGCCCGCGATACTGCCCGCTGGCCCCTCAAGGCCTTTGGGGTCGTGGATAAGACAGCCAAGCATCTGGTAGCCACCGCAGAGGCCCAGGACATGGCCGCCCCGCCTGATATGCGCGGCGAGGTCAATGTCCCAGCCCTCGCTTCGAAGTGCCGCGAGATCGGCCATGGTCGATTTGGAGCCAGGGATGATGACGAGACGGGCATCCGTAGGTATCGGCTCGCCGGACTGGACAAAGCGCAAAGTGATGCCGGACTCCATCCTGATTGGGTCGAGGTCGTCGAAATTGGCGATGCGGGGCAAGCGTAGCACGGCGATTTGGCAATCGCCTGAACGGGTTGCAACCGTCTCCTCTAGCGCCACAGCATCTTCGGCAGGAAGGTTCGACGCTTCCGGTAGGTGCGGTACAATGCCCAGGCAAGGGGTGCCGGTTTTGGTTTCAAGAAACCGGCGGCCTTCACTGAAAAGATCAGCATCCCCATGAAACTTGTTGATTATAAATCCTTTTAGGCGCGCACGATCCTCAGGTGGGAGAATATGAAACGTGCCAACTACAGAAGCGATGACGCCGCCGCGGTGGATGTCGCCGATGAGCAGCGCCGGAATGTTTACGGCGGCAGCGAAACCCATGTTGGCCAGATCGCCGTCTCTAAGATTGATTTCACCGGGGCTCCCGGCTCCCTCGACGACGATAAGATCGGCATCGTTGGCGAGCAGGCGGAAGCTTTCAAGGATGGCCGGCATGAATTGGTTGCGATTATGGAAATAATCCCGGGCTGTCATGGTGGCCTGGCGCCGGCCCTGCACGATGACCTGGGCGCCGGTCGTGGTTTCGGGCTTGAGCAACACTGGGTTCATGTGGACTGTCGGATCGGCGCGGGCAGCGCGGGCTTGCAAGGCTTGGGCCCGGCCGATCTCGCCACCGTCGATGGTGACGGCGGCATTGTTTGACATGTTCTGCGGTTTGAAGGGGCGAACCTTCAAACCGCGATTGGTGAAGGCGCGGCAGAGCCCTGCGGTGATCAGCGATTTGCCGACATCGGAGCCCGTTCCCATGAGCATGATGGCGCGTGCTGTCACGGCGCCTCGGCGATAATATGAGCGTAGGAGCCCATGACGCGGCCCCGGCGCAAGCCCATTGGCGGAAGCCGTGTTCTTGAAGCATCGGCGGCGTCGAACAGGCGGTCCGCCGCGCCCTCATCGGCGATGGTTGAATAATGAAACTCGTGGCCCCGAAGCGGCTTCGTCCACGGCGCTCCCGCAAGAGGCGTGAGTTGCCGGTAGCCCAGATGCAGCTTGCGCGTGGCAAAGCTGGTGGTGAGGGGCAGCAATCCCGCCATGGCGTGGGATTTTCCGTCAGCGTCGATCAGGCCTTCGCCAAGAACCATGAAGCCCCCGCACTCGCCGTAAACGAGAGCTTTGGCTGCGCGCAGACC
This sequence comes from Aestuariivirga sp., assembly GCA_041742805.1. Classification (GTDB taxonomy): domain Bacteria; phylum Pseudomonadota; class Alphaproteobacteria; order Rhizobiales; family Aestuariivirgaceae; genus Aestuariivirga. The sequence continues at coordinate 456 of JBGTNZ010000073.1, read as the reverse complement.
TTCCAGAAACACATGATTGGCAGCGATCTTTCCCGCGTGAAGTTCGGGATAGCCGCCGGGCAGGAAAATCGCGTCAGTGTTGATATCGGGGGCCTCGTTGGCCAGCGGCGAAAAAGGAATGATCTCTGCTCCCTGCTTCCGCCAATGGTGCAAAAGATGTGGATAGGCGAAAGCGAAAGCTGTGTCGCGCGCCACCGCGATCCTCTGGCCCAAAGGTGGCAAGGCCGGGCGAATCACCGGCTTGTCGCTGACTTGCGAAGCAATGGTTAACAAATCATTAAGATTTGTTTCACGTGTGACGGCTGACGCGGCAATTTCAATGAAGCGCTCAAGGTTCTGATTTTCTTCGGCTTGTACCAACCCCAGATGCCGCGAAGGCAGCACCAGTGAGTCGTCATCGCGCAGGGCGCCCAAAACTTTATCGCCAAGTGCGCCGCGGAGAATTGCTTCGTGGCG
>JBGTNZ010000072.1:0-9082 GCA_041742805.1 Aestuariivirga sp. | reverse complement strand
ACCATCTCCAGCGCCGTTTGCTTCGTCTCCTCGTCCATCTCCGGATCATCGAACAATTCCAACCCGTTAGCAATCGCCCCCACGGGCGAAATGACATCGTGGCAAACCCTCGAGCACAACAGCGCCGCAAGGTCGAGGTCGGAAAGGCGTTGCTCGCTCATCATCTTCTCCGGGGTGGCGATTCGCATGGGGGCATTCTATAGCTCCCCCATGCGCCCCACGCCATCACCGCAAACGCAACACCTGATCGCTCTCGCCAACGCCGCCGGCCGCGCCATCATGCAGGTCTATGCCACTGATTTCGCAGCAAAAACCAAGGCTGACCAAAGCCCCGTCACCGAGGCCGACGAAGCCGCCGAGCGCATCATCCTGGCAGGCTTGGCCAAGCTCAACATCCCCGTCATCTCCGAGGAAGCCGCCGCCGCAGGCCGCATCCCCGCCGTCGCCGATCACTTCTTCCTCGTCGATCCCCTCGACGGCACTAAGGAATTCATCTCCCGCAACGGCGAGTTCACCGTCAACATTGCCGAGATAAAACAAGGCGTTCCAGTCGCCGGCGTAGTTTTCGCTCCAGCTCGCCAGCGTCTCTTCTGGGGCGAATTGGGCAAAGGCGCCGCCGAAGGCGAAACGCACATACGCGTCCGAACCCCCTCCCCCGATGGCGCCACCGTCGTCGCCAGCCGCTCCCACCGCGATGCCGCGACCGACGAATATCTGAGCAAAATCAAGGTGAAATCCCTCTGCTCCGCCGGCTCTTCCCTGAAATTCTGCCTGATCGCCGCCGGCGAAGCCGACCTTTATCCGCGCTTCGGCCGCACCATGGAATGGGACACCGCCGCCGGCCAAGCCATTCTCTTAAGTGCTGGCGGCAAGGTCTTGACATTAGACGGAAATCCGCTCTCCTACGGCAAGCGCGACCAAGGCTACGCCAACCCATCTTTCATCGCCAGTGCTTAAACTTTTAACGATCCTGAAAGCCCCCTTTGCTAAGCTTTAACCAAGCCCTTGAAATCACGAGGTTTGTCATGTTAAAGTTCCTTGCCTTCGCGATGGCCCTGGCCATCGCCCAGCCAGCCCAGGCCCAGACCACCGGCTCCATCTCCAAGCGCCACCAAACCTACACAAGCGAGGAGATCCTGGCCAAGGGCCACCAATTCTTCGGCAAAACCTCCCGCGGCCTCGGCAAGGCCGTCGAATATGCCTTCCAGAACCAGGGCGAACCCACCGCCTATATCATCGGCGAAGAGGGCTCCGGCGCCTTCGTCGGCGGCCTAAGATACGGAGAAGGCACGATATATTATAAAGATGGCACAGAGCAGAAAATCTACTGGCAAGGCCCCTCCATCGGCTGGGATTTCGGCGGCAACGGCTCCCGCGCCATGGTGCTCGTCTACAATTCCGATGCCCCCCGCGATCTCCACACCCGCTTCGGCGGTGTCGAGGGTTCCGCCTATCTCATTGGCGGCGTTGGAGTAAATTTCCAAAAGCACGGCCAAATCGTCCTCGCCCCCATCCGTACCGGCGTGGGTGCGCGCCTCGGGGCCAACATCGGCTACCTCAAATATTCGAGAAAACCCAGCTGGAACCCTTTCTAGCGCCAGCGCATTCCTTATTGGCCTAGCCAAATTATGGCCTGATTTACACGCCATGGGGCTCTGTCAAGGTTCAATAAGGGATATTTCCATAATGAAGATAACGAGCTTACTCGGCGCCGCCTCGCTTCTCCTCATGCTCGGTGCCGCCCCGGCGCTCGCCTCGAATGCCCCCGGCACCTGGGCCATGCAGAACGGCAAAGTCACCGTCAACGTCACCGATTGCGGCGGGAGCCTCTGCGGCCGCATCGTCGCGCTGAAGGAGCCCAACAGCAAGATCGACGGCAAGCCCAAGATCGACCGCGAGAATCCCAATCCCTCGCTCCGCAAGCGGCCACTTCTCGGCATCAATGTTTTGGTCGGCATGAAAGCCGCCGGCGAGAACACCTGGAAGGGCGCCATCTACAATCCCGATGATGGCAAGACCTACACCGGCACCGTTAAGCTCGACGGAGCCAAGATGAAAGTGCAGGGCTGTGTCCTGAAAGTCTTGTGCAAAACCAACACCTTCGTTCGCGTGAACTAAAACGGCCGGCCCGTCCTCTGGCCGTTTCTTTGCATCTTGCCTGAGGATTGGCTAGATATGCCGGATTGCCGGAGGTCTTGATGTTTCAGACTGAAACCCTGCTGCTGCTGGTTCTGGGCTTTTCCTTGGCTGCCCTGATCGCGCTGTTCGTGGGCCGCCTTCTGTGGTCGATGGCGATCCGCATCGGTTCGCGCCGCATGCAAAGTCAGATCCCCAGCACCGCCGGCGAATTGCACACCGAGCGCGATCGCCTCCGCGCCGAATACGCGCTCCTCTCCCAGAAACTCGGCGCCCGCCTCGAAAGCTCCAGGATGAAGATGGCCGAGCAAATGGCCGAGGTGACGCGCACCCGCAACCGCATTGAAACCCTGGTCGCCGAAATAAATGAAAAAGACGCAACCCACGCCGCCCGCGAGCAAGAAGTGCTGGGCCTCCGGGCCCGTCTTTCCGAGCAGGAGGCAAGCCTTGCCGAGGCGCAATCCTCAATCGCCGGCCTGCGTCAGGAATTGGATCAGAAAACCAATGAGATCAACAACCTGCACCACATCATTGAAGAGAAGGACGCTCACATCGCCACGCTCGCTCCGCCGCCGGAGGTGATTTTCGCCAGTCTCGACCCGGAGGGCGACATCGAAGATACAGCCGCCGCGATTAACGAAGCCCCAGCCCCCCACGATCCCGTATTTGACCAGCATTTGGCTGAAACCGCCCACGAAACCGACGATCTCCAAAGCGAACTAAACCGCCTCGACGCCACCTGGACCAAGAAGCTTGGCCGCATCAAGGGCAGGAAACCCCAAACCAGCAACGTCGATGAGGCTTTGGCAAGGCGCCTCAAGGCCTTGCAGAAGGATGTTGCCAGATAGGTTTGGCGCTCCTGCGGGAGTGCAAAACCCTGCAAAACCGGGGTAAATCAGCCAAAATGTACACCCTCCTCCGCTAGAGTTCAAAGCGTTACAGACGGAGTGTACACCCCACTGTCTGGTGAATCGAGAAAAGGTCAAAAAAGCAATTGTTTCGAATCCACGTCGTAAGCGAGAAGTTTTTCGGGAGGGAAAAAAAGCATGAGCCTTCCTCCCACTGAACTGCTGCCCGGCGGCAAGCGCGCCAGCAGCTCATGTGCGCCAATCCTGAAAAAGGACAAATTGTCCGAGCCCGTCGGCTCGACGATGTCGATATCCACTTCGATCTCGTTCGCGGCGGGCTTGCGTCCCCCCGGCCTTAACAAGATCGACTCCGGCCTGATGCCGCAAAGCACGGACCGGCCGGCGTTGGCGACGCCATCGCTGGCGCTGCGCGAAGTGACGAGTTCGACAGAAGAACCCCCGCTCTCGATCCGCACAATGGTCCGGCCGTCCTTCACATCGAGTTTCGCAGGCAAAAGATTCATCGACGGCGAACCGATGAAACGCGCCACGAACGTGTTGATCGGCCGGTCATAAATCTCCTGCGGTTCGCCCACCTGCTGGATGACGCCCGCATGCATGACCACGACCTTGGTCGCCAGCGTCATTGCCTCCACCTGATCGTGCGTCACATAAATGATGGTGGCTCCGAGGCGGGCGTGCAGCTTCTTGAGTTCCGTCCGCATCTCGACCCTGAGTTGCGCATCGAGGTTCGACAAGGGTTCGTCGAACAGGAATATTTTGGGCTGCCGCACCAGCGCCCGCCCCATGGCGACACGCTGGCGCTGGCCGCCCGACAATTGGCTGGGCTTGCGTGCAAGTAGAGTTTCCAGTTTCAGGATTTTCGCGACATCCACAACCGCCTTTTCGCGCTCACCCTGAGGAACGCCGCGAACTTTCATGCCGAAACTCAGGTTCTCCGCCACCGTCATGCTCGGGTAGAGCGCGTAGGATTGGAACACCATGGCGATGTCGCGGTCCTTGGGATCAAGATCCGTCACCACGTTGTCGTCGATAATGATGTCTCCGCTGGACGCCGTATCGAGCCCCGCGATAATGTTCAGAAGGGTCGACTTTCCGCAGCCGGATGGACCCAGCAGCACGAGAAACTCGCCCTGTCCCGCTTCCAGCTCCACTTTTTTGAGAACCTGGAGCGTGCCGTATGTCTTCTCAACCGAGGCAACGCGCAGCACCGTTCACCCCTTCACCGAACCAATCGTCAGCCCACGGATAAAATATTTACCCGCGAATACATAGAGCAGAAGCGTCGGCAGCGCCGCGAAGATGGCGGCCGCCATGTGGACATTGTAGGGCTTCTCGCCCGTACTCGTGTTCACGATATTATTCAGCGCCACCATGATCGGCGCCCCCTCCCCATAGGTCAGCGCCGAGCCGAACAGGAAGTCGTTCCATATCCCGGTAAACTGGTAGATGATCGAAACAACCAGGATTGGCGGAGAAATCGGCAGCACGATTGAGTAAAATATCCGGAAGAATCCCGCCCCGTCGATCTTCGCCGCCTTCACCAAATCGGGCGGCAGCGACAGATAAAAGCTCCGCGCGAAGGCGGTGGTGAACGGAATTCCATAAATGGTATGGACCAGCGCCAATCCGGCAAGATTTCCAGCGAGATTGAAACTGCCGAGACTCTTGGTCAGTGGAATCAATATCGCCTGATAAGGCGTGAAGGCGCCGAGCAGGATGAGGCCAAAAACCAAACGCTGTCGGGGAAAGTCGAACTGCGTAAGGGCATAGCCGTTCAACGCGCCGATCAAGGTGGAGATGATCACGGCCGGCACGGCCATCACGATGGTATTGACGTAAAAACCCCGGATGCCCAGGCATTCCACCCCGACGCATGCCGACGACCATGCCACCTGCCAAGGCTCAAGCGTGGGCTCCAGCGGCAAAGACAGGATCGTGCCGCTCCTGATTTCATCCATCGTTTTCAACGATGTGAAAATCATCACGACCAGCGGCAGCAAATAAAGGATGGCGAAGCTGCCAAGCACCAGATAGACGACTGCCCTGCCGATCCACTTCCTGCGGCGGGTATGGGCCCCGATCCGCAAGGATCGCGATTCAAGCGTTGCGGCTACGCTCATTGCGCAACTCCGAATAGATGAAGGGCCCCATGACCAGCACGACGGCCACGAAAATCATGATGCCGCTTGCCGCGGCAAACCCCAGGCGGTTTCGCCCGAAAGCGAATTGATAGAAAAAATTGGTCGGCAAATCGCTGGCAAAGCCGGGGCCGCCGCCGGTCATCGCCACCATCAGATCGAAACAGCGGAGCGCCAGGGCGACAAGAACGATGACCGAAGTAAACAAGGCGGGCCGGAGCATCGGCAGGATGATGCTCCGATAAATTTGCACACCACTTGCGCCATCGATGCGCGCCGCCTTGATGATCTCGCCATCCACGCTACGCAACGCCGCCAGAAACATGGCCATGGCAAAGCCCGAGCTTTGCCAGATCGCCGCGATCACCAGCGTGTAGATGGCCATGTCCTGGCTCACGATCCAGTCGAAGCGAAAGGATTCAAATCCCCAACTGCGCACCAGATGTTCCAGCCCGAGACCGGGATTGAGCATCCATTTCCACGCCGTGCCCGTGACGATGAAGGAAATCGCCATGGGATAAAGATAGATCGTGCGCAATGTATTTTCGGCGCGTATTTTCTGGTCGATGAGGATGGCCTGCGCCAATCCGATGAGCACCGAAATGCCGGCAAAAAGTGTCGTGAAGAGAAAGAGATTGGTGATCGACGTGATCCACCGGTCGTTGGCCCACAGCAGGCCATACTGTTTCAGGCCGACGAAATCATAGACCAGCGTGATCTTTGTCGAGGTCAACGACAGGAGGAAAGACCAAAAAACAAATCCATAGACGAACAGCAGAAGCAGGAGCCCGCTGGGCAGAACAACCAGCACATGCAAATGCCTCTTCGCCCAAGCCAATGTGGAAATCCCTTGTCCGCGCATCCAAAAATAGTTGGAACGGCAAGGCGGCAAGGCCTTGCCGTTCCAGCGCTAGCTTAAATTATAATTCCTGAAGACCGGAAACAATCTTATCCACCGCCTGCTGCGGAGTCATGTTGGGGTCGTTGGCAAATTGATTCACGGCATCCTCGTAAACGCCGCGAATTTCCGTCGACACTGCCGCGTTCTGCGAGAACGAGGGCACCATATTGCCAGATTTGAGCGCCGCCGCCCGGTCGGCCACCGCTTTCTGGCCGCACGGCTGGAAGGCCTCCGGCCCAATGTCGGTTCGCGCCGGAATCGAACCCTTGAGGACGTTAAACTTCTCCTGCACGTCCTTGTCCATGGTGACCTTCGCCAGGGCTTTTTGGGCGGTCGCGCCCTCAGCGTTCATGCCCTTGAAGAAGCCCCAGTAGTCGGTATTCCAAACAAAAAGCCCGGCCGTGCCCGGACTTTCCGCGCAAATATAATCCTTGCCCGACTCCAGTTTAGCGTTGAGGAATTCGCCCAGCGCCCAATCTCCCATGATCTGCATGGCGGCCTCGCCCTTCATCACCATGGCGGTTGCGAGATTCCAGTCCCGGTTGGCCCGGTTCGCGTCGCTGTAGGACAACACCTTGCGAAACGTCTCGAAGGCGCTGAGCATTTGTGGACCCTTGATGGCGTCCATGTTCTGGTCTTCAAGCGCTGCCTTGTGGAATTCCTTGCCCTGGCTGCCAACCACAACGAGATCCCACAGAAGCAGTTCCTGCCAGGCTTGGCCGCCGGTGGCGAGCGGGATGATGCCGTCGGCCTTCATCTTGTCGCCCATTGCATAGAATTCGTCCCAGGTCGCGGGCACTTTGCCGCCATATTTGTCGATCAGCGCCTTATTGGCCCAAATCCAGTTCGGCCGATGGATATTGAAGGGCACGCCGACGATTTCGCCATTGTACTTCATCCACGGAATCAGATTCGGGTCCAGCAATCCTTCCCATTTCTCCGCGGTTGCCACTTCGCTCATATCAAGCAGAAGGCCCCCTTCGGCATATTGCCGGATCTGCGCGCCGTGCATCTGCATGGCGCCCGGAGGATTGCCGGCCGCGATCCGCGCCTGCAAAACCTGATAGGCGTTCATGCCGCTGCCGCCGGCCACCGCCGCATCCTTCCATTCAATGCCCTCTTTCTGGGCGGCTTCCTTAATGGCGTTCATGGCCGCCGCCTCGCCGCCGGATGTAAAGAAGTGCATCAATTCAAGTTCGGTGGCCAAGGCCCCCTTCGAACCCACTGCGGCAAGACAGGCAACGCCACACGCCGTGGCGATCAAAGACGATCTGAGCCAATTCGATTTCATGGATTTCCTCCCGTGTTTAGGGCTTCCGGCTCCGCCCATTATACATTTGTCGGCTGAATTGCACAGCTATGCAAAAATCATTAACGTATGCCGGTTTTACGGTCAACTAGGATTCTGCACCACTATATGGGCCATTCTAGCCCCGCTCCGGGCTTAACGCCCCATGGGATGCCGAATGTGAGGCCAAATATCTGTGCACAGCAATGCAGGAGATGACTATGAGAACGGCGTTTTTCGATGCCAGTGGCGTCCTGTTCAACAACGGCACCGCGAAGCTACTAACGTTCCTGGCAGAGCGCCACCCCGCAAAATCCCGCGAAATTGCTATGCATCTTTCCGGCCCGGCATCATGGGCATTGCGCCGGGGAGAAATTTCAGGAGATGAGTTCTGGGCGACTGCGGGACGCACTCTCGCCCGGCTCCTGGAGATGGATGTTCAACCGATCCGCCAGCTTTGGGTCGAGAGCTTCCATGTGCAGCCCGGCATGGTCGAATTGCTCGAAGCCATGCAAGCTGAGGGATGGCGTTTGGGAATGATCGCGGAAACCACGGCGGAAAGAGCAGAGCATCTCGAAAGCCGTTATTCACTCGACCGTTTCTTCCACTGGAAGTTCCTCTCCTTCCAGTTCGGGATGGACAAAAGGGACGGCGCCCTATTCCGCCTGGCTTACGATCACGCAGGACCGTTCGAGCAACCGCCAATCATGGTCGAGGATGAGCCACGCGCCCGGGACCGGGCGGAGAACGCCGGTTTTCAAGCCATCATGTTCGAGAGCGCCGCGCAATTGCACGGGCTGTTCATGGATTGTCGTGGATAAGCGCGGCATAGGCAAGACCGAGAATGCCATCCTGGTCGCCCTGTCTGCCGGTGATCAACATCGCGTTCCAATCCTGCCCCAGATTCCACGAAGCCACACTTGCCTGGCTGGCAATCATGGCGAGGTACTCCTCGCCCAACGCGTGAGCAAACCCACCGGTGAGAAAAAACTTTTCGATACCCACGATGGCATGAATGCCAGCGACCGTGCGCGATAACGGCGCCGTGGCCGCTTCGACGCAACCCCGCGTCCACGAATCGCCCGCGAGGAATGCCTTCACCAAGGCTTCGCTGTCGATCTGGCGTCCCGCCAAGCGGCTACCATTGTAGCCTATGGGATCGCTTGCTTGCGCACGGAGAACCCATTGCAAAACCCCCCGTCCTGATGAAATGCCCGCGAGATGCCCTCGCCCGCCGCATTGGCAGACCGGCGCATCGGATCCGGCGACGACTGTGAAATGGCCCATCTCGCCGCCTCTACCGCCAGCGCCGGTCACAGGCCTGCCACCAAGGAAAATCTTGTTGCCGATCCCCGATCCCACATTGACCATGCAAAAATCCCGATGTCCCTCCTTTACATAGCGATACCCGCCCGCCGTCACGTCATTCATGACGATCACGCGATCAATGCCGGTGGCTTTCCTTCCCAGCCCGGCGATATCAAACTGGATATCGTGTTCCCCGCCCAGCACCGTTGGCGAGGCGAGCGCCACACCGTCAGGCGACACGGGCCCTGGATGACCGATTGCCAGCACATCCGACGCCCGCTCCGTCTGCACTGCGGTTGCGAGATTGCGGAGCGTTGTTTCAAGAGCCGAAAGTATTCCCCCGCTTCCGCCGCCGCCATGGGTGTGAAAATTGGGCGTGGGCAACCGGTGCTCGCGCACCACCCGCAGCTCCTCCGCTTCCACCAGAGCCCCCCGCGTC
>JBGTNZ010000071.1:0-14369 GCA_041742805.1 Aestuariivirga sp. | reverse complement strand
ATTTTAGCGATTATTTTCTGAATATCCGCGCGGTCGTTGACATTGGGAAAGGGTTCAGGCGGCACCGGCACGCCCAGAAATTTGCACAGTGGCTCCCAACCCTGATCGACGCAATAGACCAGAAGCCGGCTCGCCGGCACGGCGGCTTTCACATCCTCAATGTGTTGCTTGTATTGGGCGACAGCGCGGGCGCGATCGTTCATGGTGCCCTTGAGCGCCCGTTGCCAAAGGAGCTTGCGCGCCATGTCGCCGAATTTCCGGCCGAAGGGCGTTGTCAGTTTGAGAACCTGAAACTGCCAGCGGTTCTCGGTGAAATAAATCGTCTCGATCGTGCTCTCATACCAGGCCTCGGCCCCCTTGGGATGGAGCGTCAGCAGCACCTTGGCTTCGGGATAGGCGGCCGCCAGCTCACGCCACACACAGCTCGCCGGAAAATCGACGGCGGCGGTATAGTTGGCGAAAACCTTGTTCCAGTCATGCTGCGCACCGGGGGGCGTGTTGGCAACCTTCCGCCAGAAATCGAGGTGGGATTTGTTCGCCTTGTTATGGAGCACTTCGATCATATGGTAGCAGGGGAAACTCAGCCTATTGAGGGCCGTATAGGTGGACATGGTTCCCGTGCGGCCATAGCCCGCGCCGATGACCCTAAGCGTCATTGATGATCTCCTTGTCTGTATAACCTTGGAGATAGAGAAGCGCCGTGAGGTCTCCGTGATTGATGACAACGCGGGCCTGTTCCTGCACCTTCGGTTTGGCGTGCAGCGCCACGCCTAGCCCCGCAGTGAGCAGCATGGGAATGTCGTTGGCCCCGTCGCCCACGGCCAGCACATCGTCTTCCGTAATCGCAAGTTCCCGCGTTAAACGCTGGAGAATGGTGACTTTCGCGTCCTTCCCCAGCACGGGTTCGCGCACGGCTCCCGCGAGCTTGCCGTTTTCAATGACCAGATCGTTGGCTTGATGAGTGTCAAAGCTAAGGCGCGCCGCCACCACCGCGGTGAACTGGCGGAAACCGCCGGACACCAGCGCCGCGCGCGCCCCATGGGCTTTCATGGTCGTCACAAGTGCTAGGCCGCCGGGCACGTAGGTGATCCGTTCACGGAGGATCGTACCGATGGCACGTTCATCGAGGCCCTTCATAAGCGCCACGCGCTCGCGGAGGGACTCGGCAAAATCGAATTCGCCCCGCATGGCGCGATAGGTAATTGCCTTGATGGCCTCGCCCGCCCCCGCCATGACGCCGAGCTCGTCGATGCACTCCTGATGAATCATGGTCGAATCCATGTCGGCGATGAGCAGGCGTTTGCGGCGGCTGGCTTTCGGCACGACCGTCACGTCGATGGGCAGGGCCGAAAGGGCCGAGCGTAATTCCGGCAGCCGCTCAAAGGCATCGACCTCCGCTGCTTCCCCGTCGGCGAGCCAGCGAACCGGTGGCGCACCAAACTCACGCAGCATCGCCACGACGCGGGCATCGATTGCGCCCGAGCCCGGGGCTGCTATGAGGACGGCGACGGAATCCATATGGTGAGATCACCCAATAAACGGGCGCTGCTTATTGCAGGCCCCACTGCCAGCGGCAAGTCGGCGCTGGCCTTGCAGATGGCGCGCGAGCGTTCCGGCGTCATCATCAACGCCGATGCCATTCAGGTCTACCGCGAGCTCCGCATCCTTTCAGCGCGCCCAACTCCGGCGGAAGAGGCGGAGGCGCCGCACAAGCTCTATGGTCATGTCCCCGGCTGCAACAGCTACTCTGTCGCGCGCTGGCTGGCCGATGCCACGGAAGCGCTGGAGGAGGCGTGGAGGGAGGGTTTGCTGCCGATCGTCACGGGCGGTACCGGGCTTTATTTCAAGGCGCTGGAGCAGGGGCTCGCGGATATTCCACCGATTGCTCCAGACATCCGCGAAAAATGGCGGAGCTTCGATGGCGATCTGCATGCCGAACTGGATCGCCGCGACCCGCAGGCCTCCGGCGTTCTCAAGCCGAATGACCGGCAGAGGATTATCCGCGCCCTTGAAGTGGTGGAGGGAACCGGCAAAACCTTGGGCCATTGGCAAGCGGCGGCAAGCCGGAACGCCGTGCTCGCCGATGCCTCGGTCGAACGCATTTTCCTCGAGGTGCCGCGCGATGATCAATATGCCCGCGCCGAGGCGCGTTTCGAACGAATGATGACAGAAGGGGCGCTGGAGGAAGTACGGACTTTGCAGCACCTGGACCCCGCATTGCCGATGATGAAAGCCATCGGCGTTCCGGAGCTTTCGGCATATCTCCGGGGAGAGAGCGGCTTGGATGAGGCCCTGACAAACGCCAGGACCGCCACTCGGAACTATATCAAGCGGCAGTTCACGTGGTGGCGGGGTCAGATGAAGGAATGGAGCATGTCGGGTTCACGACATTTGTCTTGATTTGCCAAGTGACCCGTGATCTAGTGGCGCAATGATCAAGAGCATACTTAAGAAAGCGGTAGAAGCCGCGGGTGGCCAGACGGCGCTTGCCGAACGGATTGGCAAGACCCAAGGGCATATCTCGAAATGGCTGCAACGCGGATATATTCCGCCCGAGAGTGTATTGCCGATTGAGCGTGCAACCGGCATTTCCCGCTTCGAGCTGCGCCCTGACCTTTATCCGGCGGAACACACGGAACTGCGGTCTCGAAGCCTATCGCTAGTCACGCAAGCGGCGGAGGGCTTGATGCGCCGGCGGTGGTCATTGGCGGAGATCGAAGCCATGGCGGCGGCGGGGATACTGCTTGAAGACGAGCGGTTTGAACTGATCGGGGGAGAAGCCGTTCCAATGTCGCCAAAGGGCAATCGTCATGAATTATTGAAAGCCTCCTTGATCCGTTATTGGTCGAAACGGATACCCGATCATTTGTTTTTCACTCCCGAAACAACATTCAGAGTAGATGAAGATTCGTTTTTCGAGCCTGACTTCGTCTTTTATGATAAGGCCACCGGTCTAGCCAATCTCAAACCTCACAATGTGCTTTTGGTCGTTGAAATCTCGGATTCCAGTCTTGGTTTCGATCTTGGCCGCAAAGCAAATTTGTATGCGATGTTTGGAGTTCGGGAATTATGGGTCATTGATGCGGTTAAACTGGAGACGCACATTTTCCGGCAGCCCGCTATGGAAGGATATGGGGAAAAGAGTTTAATTGGGCCGGACGCCGAGCTCGCGCCCGATTTCGCGCCGGAACTTGCTGTTAAGCTTGCTGAGCTGGAGCTGATATGAGCGTCTTGACCTTCATGGCCGGTCCACGTACAACTCTTCCATGAACACTATTCTCGTCGTAGGACCGCGCAGCGCCGGGGAGGCTTAGGCCTCCAGGACTTTCGGTGTTGCGCGGAAACAGGCTCCCTCGGGGGCCTTTTTTATTGCTAGGAAAGAGGACCAGATGGCTACGGGAGATTCGATGACGGGCGCTGAGATCGTGCTCAAGGCGCTGGCGGACCAGGGGGTCGAGCATGTGTTCGGCTATCCCGGCGGCGCCGTGCTGCCGATCTACGACGAGATTTTCCAGCAGGAGAAAGTTAAGCATATTCTCGTCCGCCATGAGCAGGGCGCCACCCATGCGGCGGAAGGGTATGCGCGCTCCACCGGCAAATGCGGCGTGGTGCTCGTGACTTCAGGTCCCGGCGCCACCAATGCCGTGACGGGCCTCACAGATGCACTGATGGACTCAATCCCGATGGTGTGCCTCACCGGCCAGGTGCCGACGCATCTCATCGGCAACGACGCCTTCCAGGAATGCGACACGGTCGGCATCACGCGGCCCTGCACCAAGCACAATTATCTCGTGAAGGATGTGAACGATCTCGCCCGTATCTTGCACGAGGCCTTCTATGTGGCGACCCACGGCCGCCCCGGCCCCGTCGTCGTCGATATCCCGAAAGATGTGCAATTCGCCACCGGCAAATATGTTGGCCCGAAGAACATCGAGCATAAGACCTATCGCCCGCGCGTAAAGCCCGACCAAAACGCCATCCGCGCCGCGGTCGACCTCATCGCCACGGCCAAACGCCCGCTGTTCTACACAGGCGGCGGCGTCATCAACTCCGGCGTCACCGCCTCGAAGCTGCTGCGCGATTTCGTGGCCATGACGAACATTCCGCTGACATCGACGCTCATGGGACTCGGCGCATATCCCGCGAGCGGCAAGAACTGGCTCGGCATGCTCGGCATGCACGGGACTTACGAAGCCAACATGGCGATGCACGATTGCGATGTGATGATCTGCGTCGGCGCCCGCTTCGATGACCGCATCACGGGACGCCTGAATGCATTCTCGCCCGGTTCAAAAAAGATTCACGTCGATATCGACCCATCGTCGATTAACAAGACCGTGCGCGTCGATATTCCCGTGATCGGCGATGTCGCCCATGCGCTCGAAGACATGATGCGCGTGTGGAAATCCAAATCGCACGCGCTCGACAAGAAAGCGCTGGACGTTTGGTGGAAGCAGATCGACGGCTGGCGCGCCAAGGACTGCCTCAAATACCGTGCCAATGCCGATGTCATCATGCCGCAATATGCGATCCAGCGACTCTACGAACTGACCCGTGGCAAGGACGTCTATATCACTACGGAGGTGGGCCAGCACCAGATGTGGGCGGCGCAGTTCTTCAAGTTCGACGAACCCAACCGCTGGATGACCTCGGGCGGCCTCGGCACCATGGGTTACGGCCTGCCTTCGGCGGTCGGCGTACAGGTGGCCCATCCAAAATCGCTGGTCATCGACATCGCCGGTGATGCCTCGGTGCAAATGACCATGCAGGAAATGTCGACCGCCGTGCAGTATCGGCTACCCATCAAGATTTTCATTCTCAACAATCAATACATGGGCATGGTGCGCCAGTGGCAGCAGCTCCTGCATGGCAACCGCCTGTCGGAAAGCTACTCTGAATCGCTCCCCGATTTCGTCAAGCTGGCCGAAGCCTATGGCGGTGTCGGCTTCAAGGCGGAAAAGCCCGCCGAGCTCGACGGCAAGATCAAGGAGATGATCGCGACACCGCACCCGGTTATTTTCGACTGCAGGGTGGCGAGCATGGCCAATTGCTTCCCGATGATTCCCTCGGGCAAAGCGCACAATGAAATGCTGATGGGCGAGGACGTCCCCGATGAGGACGTGGGCTCAGCCGTCGACGCCAAGGGAAAGATGCTGGTTTAGGAGAATGGACATGAAACCTCATCTGCCTTCCACCGGCTCCGCCTATTTCTTCGACACCGCAAAGGCCGCGACCGAAACCCACACCCTGGCGGTGATCGTCGACAACGAGCCTGGCGTCTTGGCGCGCGTCATCGGCCTGTTCGCGGGCCGCGGCTACAACATCGAGTCGCTCACCGTATCGGAAACCCAGCACGAGGCCCATGTCTCGCGCATCACCATCGTGACGACGGGCACGCCCAACGTGATCGAGCAGATCAAGCATCAGCTCGAACGCATGGTGCCCGTCCATTCGGTGGCCGATCTCACCGTCATGGGCAACGCGCTCACACGCGAGCTTGCCATGGTGAAGGTCGCAGGCCAGGGTGAGAAACGCGTCGAGGCGCTGCGCCTGGCCGAAGCCTTCCGCGCCCGCGTCATCGATGCCGGTACCACCAGCTTCATCTTCGAAATTACCGGCAAGACGGACAAGGTGGAGCAGTTCATCTCCCTCATGGTCCCCCTAGGTCTCGTCGAAGTCGCCCGCACCGGTGTTGCCGGCATCGCGCGTGGCGTGGAGGGGATGAAGGTTTGACTTGCGGTGCCGGGATGGAGGATGGCCATTACATTGTGAATGAGGTTAGCAATCATTGAACCAGAATGAATTCTCCCTGCGGGTGATGGTTCCCACCGATGGCAAGGGGAAGTGCGATGTCAATACGATGCGCCCGCTTTCCGAGCACGCTTCGAGAAATATCCGGCGCGTCCGGCGCGCTTGCTCCGGGTCCGCGTCAATTCGGTGGTTCCATTCGGGATAGATGCATTGCATCGGCCAGTGCATGATGTCACCGGAAAAAACCGCTTCAATGCCAAGAGACCTTACGCAGATTGCAACATGCCCCGCAGTATGGCCAGGCGTCGGTTCCAACCAAATTTCGTCATCAAGCGCATGATCCATCTCGACGAAGACAGCTCGGCCGGCTTCGACAATTGGTTGCACATTGTCTTCAAATGTCCGTTCGTCCGGATTTCCAGATGCGGCCCGGGCGGCTTCATATTCGCGGCGCGCCATGATGTACCGGGCATTTGGAAAAGTGGGTACCCAGCGTCCGTCAATCAATCGTGTGTTCCAGCCGCAGTGATCACTGTGAAGATGTGTGCACAAGACATAATCGATTTGCTCTAGCGTTACGCCTGCAAGGGTCAATTGTTGCAGGAATGTGCTGCTATTGCGATTATGCCAATGAGAGAAGCCCGAATATGTGCACGTCTTGTTGTTGCCGACGCAACTGTCAACGAGAATCGTGTGGTGCCTGGTGCGAAGGAGGTAGCTCTGAATCGGAATAATGAGCCGTCCGGTCGCAGGCGATATCGATCTGGGAACCAGCCAGTGAAGATGCGGCGCGATTGCTTCATCGGTGCAATCGGGAAACCACTCCGCAGGCGTGGCCAGTGGATCGGACATCTCAAGAATCCTAGTGACTTTAATGTCTCCGATTTTCCAGTGGTCCATGACACCGTCACCTGTTTGTAGCAGCATCCGGTCAGCATATCCGATTTTTGCGGCAAGAGACGGCCTCGGAGAGACCGTAAGCGGTCTGACATTATTTCCTGAAACCGGATCATTTTGCCGGTCCACCGGCCGTCTATAGAGGACATATGCCGTGCGAATTGTCCGTCAATGTCAATGCCATCGCCTATCTGCGCAACCGGCGGCGTGTGCCATGGCCGTCGCTCGTGGGCTTGGGACGAACAGCGTTGGAAGCAGGAGCAAACGGGCTTACAGTTCATCCGCGCCCTGATGAACGCCACGTCCGCGCCGCCGATGTTCCCGAGCTTCGCCAGCTCATCGCCAAAGAGTTTCCCGGCCGCGAATACAATATCGAAGGCTATCCAGATGAGCGGTTCCTGCAGCTGGTGGAGGCGAACCGCCCCGATCAAGTGACGCTGGTGCCCGACGATCCAGCCCAAGGCACCTCCGACCACGGCTGGGACATCGTGATGAACAACGCTCTCCTGAAAGGAGCGATCGCAAGACTTAAAAACAACGGCATGCGGGTATCGCTGTTCGTCGATCCTGATCCCTATGCGCCGGCGCTGGCAAAATCGGTTGGCGCCGACCGCGTCGAAATCTACACCGGACCCTATGGGGGCGCGCTCGAGCCAGCGCAGGCGAAGTGGGAGCTTGCCCGGGTGATTGCCACGGGCAAGGCTGCGGAGCAGGCCGGTCTTGGCCTCAATGCTGGGCACGATCTCACGCGGGACAATCTGCCAGCGCTCGTGGCGGCCCTGCCAAATCTTGCCGAAGTGTCGATCGGCCACGCCATCACAGCGGATGCGCTCATTTTCGGAATGGCGGAAACCGTGCGAGTGTTCCGCAAGGCCATCGCCTAGCCACCCTTGCCATCCCGTGCCGCGCCCGCTATCCCCGCGCCAGCTTAAATGGGGGGACCGAGACCATGCGCGTTTATTATGACCGGGATGCCGACGTTAATCTCATCAAAGGCAAGAAGGTCGTCATCGCCGGCTACGGCAGCCAGGGCCGGGCGCATGCGCTCAATTTGAAAGATACGGGCGCCAAGAACCTGGCGGTCGCTCTCAAGGCAGATTCCGCAAGCGCCAAGAAAGTCGAAGCCGATGGCCTCAAAGTGATGACCGTCGCCGAGGCCGCCAAATGGGCAGACCTCATGATGATGGCGGTGCCCGACGAGCTTCAGGCCGACCTCTACCGTGACGAGATCGCGCCCAACATCCGCGACGGCGCGGCGATTGCCTTCGCCCATGGCCTCAATGTACATTTCAATCTCATCGAGCCGAAGAAGACGCTCGACATCATCATGATTGCGCCCAAGGGCCCGGGGCACACAGTGCGCGGCGAATACCAAAAAGGCGGCGGCGTACCCTGCCTGATCGCCATCCATCAGGATGCCTCTGGCAATGCTCATGACCTGGCGCTGTCCTACGCCAGCGCCATCGGCGGTGGCCGCTCCGGTATCATCGAGTCGAGTTTCAGGGAAGAATGCGAGACCGATCTGTTTGGCGAGCAGGTTGTGCTGTGCGGAGGGCTCGTTGAACTGATTCGCGCGGGCTTTGAGACATTGGTCGAGGCAGGCTATGCCCCGGAGAGTGCCTATTTCGAATGTCTGCACGAAGTGAAGTTGATCGTCGATCTGATCTACGAGGGCGGCATCGCCAACATGAACTACTCGATCTCCAACACCGCCGAGTGGGGCGAGTATGTGACGGGCCCCCGCATCATCACGAACGAAACCAAGGCCGAGATGAAGCGCGTGCTGAAGGATATCCAAAGCGGCAAGTTCACGAGCGAGTGGATGCAGGAATACCGCGCCGGTAGCGCTCGCTTCAAAGCCATCCGCCGCGGAAACGACAGCCACAACATTGAGGAAGTAGGCTCCAAGCTCCGCGCCATGATGCCGTGGATCGCCAAGAACAAGCTGGTGGACCGGGCGCGGAATTAAGCTGTTCAGGCCGATGAAGCGTGATCTGGATCTCGTGCGTCGTTTGCTCCTGAAGATAGAAGAACGCCACAACATTGCTTCGTCAGACTTGGCTTGCGATGAGCTCATCAGTGCAAGTCATGAATTAGTTTCGTATCACCTCCAGATGATGATCCAAGAGGCTGGCCTGGCGAAAGGTATTTCAATTCCCGATATGGACGAGGACGCGCGGGATGGTTGGGAAGATATCGAACTTACTTGGAAAGGGCATGACTTTCTTGATCAAGTTCGCGACGATGAGATATGGCGGTTGACGAAGGAGGGTGTCACCAAAGCAAAAGGGTTCTCCTTCGATTTACTCGCTTCGCTTGCCAAGGGGCTCGCCAGAGAAAAGATCAAGAAGCACACCGGCATAGAAATCGATATATGAATTCATCCCAGGACATTCTAACCACTTCTAACCGCAATTCCGTTCCGAAATTTTCGCTACCTCTGCAAAGCTCTAGTCGTGACCTATCGCCAAGGCGCGGCGAGGCCAACGGCCTGTGCTGCGGCGCTTGCGTTCCGAGCGGCAGCGTCATCGAGTGCAATACCGTTTGCAAGATTATCCCGGTAGTTCTCCCAGCGCACTTCGCCGGGGAGCCGGACGTCGTTTCCCGATCCCTTGACGGCCCCAACCAAACCTTCAAAACGCGCGTGATAGTCCTCGATACTCATCCACCGCTTTAGATCAAGCGCCAGCATGAAGTGGCCGTTATCGCCGCTGCGGGAGAAATCGTTGTACATGGAGGCGACGCCATCGCCGACGCCCGCGCCGGTGAGCACACCCGCCAGAATTTCCACCATGAGCGCGAGGCCAAAACCTTTCGCTCCACCGAAGGGGAGAAGCGCGCCATCAGGTGTTAGCCCGCCGGGCAAGGTTTTGCCCTCAGCCCTATGCTCACGCACCGTTGAGCCCGCCAGTGCGGAAGTCGCCATGTCGAAGAGCAGGTGGTCGCCGTTCTGGCGCGGCGCGCCGAAGGCGAAGGGATTGGTGCCGAGCACGGGCTTGAGGCCGCCATGGGCCACGACTTTGGGGAATGAGTTGCTTAACGCGAGGCCGATCATGTTCTGCTGCGCCGCCAGGTTCACATAAAACGCCCCGGCGCCGAAGAAATTGCTGTTGCCCACGCCGACGATGCCGATGCCGGTCGCCTCTGCAAGTTCGAGGGCGCGCTGCATGGCGCGTTCGGCGGCATCGAAGCCGAAGCCGCCGCCGGCATCGAGTCGCTCGATGCTCTCGCCGAGTTTCTCGAAGGTCATGTCGCCATCGGCGGCCAGCACCCCGGCCTTGATCCGCTTCACCAGAATGGGGATGCGCTCAATGCCGAAATTCGTTCGGCCCACCATCTCGCACCAAACCAGGTGGCGGGCGACTGTTTCGGCCTGACTAGCGCCGGCGCCAACCGTCACGAACAGATCGCGGATGAAGCGCTCAAGCACGGTCGCGGCGATCCGCATGGCTAGGTCACCAGGCGCAGCATAAGGGCGCGGACGGCGCCGAACATCGGGGCAGGGTCCTCAAGGGAGGCGAGCGGGAAAACATGGGCGGTGGAAGCAATGCTCCTCAGCCAGCCGAAAAAATTCAGCTCGCGGCGTTTGCGCAATTCGAGGAACGACATGAAATCGCGGAAGGGATACCAGTAGCGCAACTCCTTGGCCGCGGGTCTGGGCACGGGTAGTGCCTGTTGCGTCAAGTGGCAATAGACCATGAGATCGATGGGAAAGCCGGCGCGGCGCACCAGTTCCTGGGCTGCCGTAAAGCGCGCGTTCACTTCGATGATCTTGAGCTTGCCGTCGCGGGGATCGCGCTTGAACTCGATGTTGCCCAGGCCCTTGAGGCCAACGGCGTCAAAGAATTTCTCGCCAGCTGCCGCCGTTTCGGGCAGCCAGCCGGTTTTGTGATAACAGGCATTGCCGCGATTGACGGGCCAGCGCCGGATCACGCTCTTGGTGAAATGAAACAGCTTCGCGCCGCCAGCCAGGCGATAGGTATAATAGCTGGTGAGTTCCCTGTCGGGCCCGGGGATCATCTCCACGATAAACACCGCGAGCCCCTTTGCCCAGGCAAGATGAACCTTGCTGCGAAGTTCCTCGAAGCTTTCGCGAATGACGAAGAGCTTTTCATGGAAGATTTTGATGAACAGGTGAGACTGCATCGGCTTCACAGCGACCGGAAAGATGAGGTGGCCGCGAATGGCGGCAAGGTCCTCTTCATTGGCGATTTTCCAGTGGCGCGGGGCATCGACACCGGCAGCGTCGGCGAGCTCCAGGGTGCGCAGCTTGTCGAGAAAATTGATTTGCAGGCGGACGTCAGCGTCATCGAGAATATAGCGCAGGCGCAAAGCTTCGCGGTTGGCGATGAGGAACTCGATGGCTTCGTCACTCATCGCCAGAATAATGTGGCCATCGAGACTGCCGTCGTTGCCAAGCAGCAGGCGCGTCCAGAAGGAGGCGTGTGTCTGTTTCCTCGGAATGCGAAAGGCTTCGGCGCAATGGCGCGAATAGAGCCCCCAGCAACTGGACGGCCCGCTTACCCTCACGGTGATGCCAAGGCGGCCGAGATGGCGCGTGACCGAGAGCGCGTTTTCCTTGCCGCCGAGGATGAGCACTGGAGTTGTGGTGTCGAGTTTCATCCCGCGACCTTGCGCAATTGACGATCGCGACTAAGTTCTCGCTCCGTAATGATGACGCCGGAACGAGCCTGAAAGAGATGTTCCAGTAACGCCGCAGCCACTGGGCGGGCAGGGCCGCTCGCGACCAAATCGTGATGATGAAGACCGGGCGTTGTGTTGATCTCGCCGATCATGCCGTTCGCCGGCGCCAGCGGCTTTGCGATGTCGCGTGCCAGAATATCGATGCCCGCGAGCCTGACGCCGAGGTTGGTGACGAGCCTCGCACAGGCAGCAACCGTTGCTGGATGAAACTGATGCGTGACCGTATGATTATCGGCAGCGGTGTTCTGGTTAACGGCGCGCTTGACGATGATGGTTTCGCCTGCGTCGAGCCTGCTGCGTGGCGTGAGACCTTGAGCCGCCAGATAATTCAGCGCATCGCGGTCAACCCGCAATGGGCTTAACGCCCGGAAGGGCCGCTCGTTCAAACGCTTGCGGTTTTCGGCGCGGATCAGTGCGCGGATCGTGCTCTTGCCGTCGCCCTTCAGCCGCGGTGGATCGCGGCGTACCGCGTCGAGCAGCGCGCCATCGAGGAAAAGCAACCGATAGGAATGGCCCTCGATCTGTTCTTCGGCAATGAGGTCAAAATCAAAACGCGATGCCAGCCATGCGGCCTTGATCAGGCCGGCCCGGGACGTTACTCCGGTGGTGACGCCATTGCCGCCGCCGGTTCCGCTCAGCGGCTTAACCACGATGGGTCTCCCGGTTGTGCCGATCAGGGACAGGGCTGGCCCCAGTTCCGAAAACGAGAAGCGGGCATGGCGCGGCACCGCCAATCCCTGCTCGGCGAGAAGCCGGTAAGTCAGAAGCTTGTTGCCCATGATTTCGAGGGTCAGGTGATCATCAAGTCTTACGTCCGACAGCCGCACAATGGCGCTGAGGCCGCCCCGGCTGATGCTGTGATAGCCGAAACCCCATTTATCACAGGTAGCACCCGCGTGCTTGGCCGCATTGATCCAAAAAAGGTTATAGTAATCGCGGCGCAGGGCAGCGAAGCTTAGCCTCGCCATTTCGCCCGGAACATCGAGCAGGCGCAAGGCACGGAAAGCCGTGCGCTTCAAAAGCGGAGCAAAGCTCATTCATTCCACCAGGCATTGATCCGCGGCGAGCTGGCGATCGACCCAATCATTCGAGAAGTTCCCGGCTTTCACATCGGCCACATACTGCTGCATGCGGGCCTTGTGGGCTCGAAGGCGGATAATCGTATCCTCAGCCACTTCGCGACGCACCACCGCGATCCCGCTGGCGTCGGCAACGATGATGTCGCCGGGATTCACCACGATTCCACCGCAACTCACGGCATAATTCAGCTCGCCGGGGCCGCGGTGCAGGGGGCCGAAGGGCGTAACGCCTCTGGCGAAAACCGGAAGATTTGCCTCCTTGAGACCGGTCAGATCGCGCACCAGGCCATCGACGATGAAGCCTGCGATGCCGCGGTGCTTGGCCTTGTTGGTCACGAGATCGCCGAGCACCGCATTGCGCTGGCTGCCGCTGGTGTCGATCACCACCACATCGCCCGGCCTCGCAGCGTCCAGCGCCTTGTGCACCATTAGATTATCGCCGGGAAACACCTTCACCGTGCAGGCCGGGCCCACCAACGCCGCGTCATTCACCACGTTGTGGATTTCAGGACTCATCGTGTACATGCGATTGAGAATGTCCGAGATGTCGGGGGTTTCGAAATCGCGGTACATGGCGACGAGGGAAGGCGAGGGCCGCTCGATCGCCATGCGGATGCGAAAGCCGGGACCCGGTGTCATTTCCGCCGATTTGGGGCGGGCGGAAGACGCGGGCGGCACGGCCCTGATTTGTCCAAACGTCCTCGACATTCCGCGTATTCCCGTCTTGCTGTTATCTCTCGGAAATTTACCATGCAGCTTGAATGCCAGTTCCCCGGCCCCCGTGTGGCACCGTTAACGATTGGTTACCGAGACAACCGGGACAATTCCCGTGTTGCGGCAGCGGCTGCGGGTAATTAATCATGGTGCGCCATGAAGCTGAACTTCCACACGCTCGATGTGTTTACCAACCGGAAATTCGGCGGCAATCCGCTGGCCGTGGTGCTCGACGCCGATGCTCTGTCCACGGAGCAAATGCAAATCATTGCCCGGGAATTTAATCTCTCGGAAACGATCTTCGTGATGAAGCCCGATAATCCCGCCAACACCGCCAAGGTGCGGATTTTCTTTCCAATGGGCGAAATGCCCTTCGCCGGCCACCCGACGGTAGGCTGCGCCGTTCTGCTTGCGGAGCAGAAGTACAAGCCAGGGTGCAGCTTCGAAACGGAGATCCGGCTGGAAGAGGTGGCGGGCCTGGTTCCGGTGAAAGTAAGCCGCGTGGGCGCAGCTTCGCGAGCCATGTTTACCGCACCCGTCGTTCCCTTCGCGGTGGACCTTCGGCTGCCTTCGACCGAGGAGGTGGCGCGCGCGTTGTCGCTCAACGTGAGCGATATTGGCTTTGACGACCATATGCCCGGCCTGCACCAAGGCGGCCCGCGCTGTTTCCATGTTCCGGTGAGAACGAGAGCCGCGCTCGAGCAATCGCGCGTGATCGAACCGCACTGGGCCGCCATGATAAAACATCTCGATGTGGATATGTCGTATCTTTACACCCGGGGCGGGAACGCGGCGAAAACCGCTTTCCGCGCGCGCATGTATTCACCCACGGCGGGCATTCCCGAAGATCCAGCCACCGGTTCCGCAACAGCACTTCTCGCCGCCCAGCTTTTGAAGGCGGAGCACCTCGCCGATGGCAAACACACATGGGAGCTGGAGCAGGGCTATGAAATGGGCCGGCCCTCGGACCTTCACCTTGAAGTGGATGTGAGTGGCGGCAAACTCACGGAGGTGCGCGTTGCCGGCCAGGCCGTGCAAGTCATGGAAGGTGTGCTAGAGTTCTAGGCCCATGAGGAATCTCCTGCTCATCGTGCATCTGATCGCCATTGCCATGGGCACTGGCATGAGCATTTCCAATTATGTCAACCTGCGGATCGCTGCGGGCGAGAGCGGCGAACGGCGCGTGGGGCTCGCCCTGCTGCGGCGGGAGCTGGCGCGGATTGC